>DJVY01000178.1:30735-38142 GCA_002440885.1 Bacteroidales bacterium UBA6244 | reverse complement strand
ATCAAACAATTTGTCGATGGACTGAATAAACCGCTCAAACGAAATGGGCTTGAGAAGGTAGTCGGAAACATTCAAATCGAAGGCTTTCAGGGCATATTGGTCGTAGGCCGTGGTCAGTATTATTTTGGGTTTGTGTTGAAGCACTTTGATGAGTTGCAGACCGGAAAACCCTTCCATTTCGATGTCGAGAAATAGCACATCCACAGGGTTGGATTGTAAAAAATTCAGGGGTTCAATGGCATTGTTAAAGCTTTTGAGCAACCTGAGAAATGGCACACGGCTGATATAGTCTTCCATCTGCTGAATGGCCGGATATTCGTCGTCAATCACTACGCAGTTAATTACCATGGAGGTTTATGTTTAATTCCACAATATAGACATTTTTTTCTTCGCGGATATGGAGTTGATGTTGGTTTGGAAATAAAATTTCAAGCCGGCGACGGATGTTTTTAATACCCAGACCTCCGGGTTGGTTTTGTTCGGTTTGGCCGGGAGGTTTCATTTGGTTTTTACATCCGAAGAAGAGTTGATTTTGCGAACAGTGTAAATCAATTTCGATGGCGTGAGTCACCCCCACAGTACCATGTTTAAAGGCGTTTTCGATAAATGGAAGAAAAATCATGGGAGGAATCTGTATTCCGGTAGTATTTCCTTCCACCGTAAAGCGAACGAAGTCCATTTCCTGAAACCGCAGTTTCTGCAAGGCAATAAAATTTCGGATATAGTCCAACTCCCGATCCAACAACACCTTTTCGTGGGATGCCTCATACAACATATATCGCATGATTTCCGACAATTTGATGATGGCAAACGACGTTTTTTCAGGATCGCGGGTACTGAAAGCGTGGATGTTGTTGAGGGTGTTGAACAAAAAATGGGGATTGATTTGCGACCGAAGCAACGCCAGTTCAGTAAGGCTGTTTTGCTTTTCAAGCTCCTTTTGGCGTCTGTATTTGTTGAACCAATCTACCGAAAGCCTTAATACAAAGGCATATAAGGTGCTTAGTATGGTATGTCCGTAACTGGCTACATATATTATTTGGAAACCATCGTTTGTCGCTATTCGGCCGGTGATGCGATAAACCCATCCCCACACAAAACCATATAACAGGATAAAAATTACAGACAACAAGATGTTCAGACCCAACCGCCTTTTTAAAACCAATGATGGGATGATGAGGTAGTAGAAAAAAGCAAAACTGATGATTTCCAAAGGTGTAACAATGGACAAAGTGGTAAGGGAATTTATAAGCCGCTCGCCATCATACATGGGCAATATCCCGATGAGTTTGATGGTGACGATAAACAACCAAAAAATCAATGGGATAACATTCAAAACACGCTTACCTGACATTTCTTTTTCTTACAAAATTAAGTAACTTTTTTATTTATTCTCTCTTTCGGTTCTTCCAATAAACAATCGATCGCTTTTTATCAATCAACACCCTTTTTTATTCAACGAAACCGTGAACAGACGGAGGCAAATTTGTTTATGGATTTGGTTGATTTCGTTTGTAAATCCGGTTATTGATGGATTATTTTGTGAGAAAATTTGAGAAAATGAAGTTCTTTCGCTCGCTTCTTTCAATCATTATATTCTTCATTGTCAATTACCTAGTTGCCTCTGAAAACGTTATTCCGAAGTTGGCTTCCATAAAGGGAGTGGTGGTGGATCATCTTTCGGGAAACCCCATCGAATATGCTAACCTGGTGCTCAACAAGGCTTCCGACAGCGCCCTGATAACGGGTACGGTTTCGTCGGCAGACGGACAGTTTACCATGGAAAAACTCGACATGGGTGTTTATTTCTTGAAAGTTCATTTTATGGGTTATCAAACCCTGGAGGTGAAAAATCTGGTCTTGGACAAAGGCAGTACCCTTGATTTGGGTGTCTTGTACATGGAACCTTTAAGCATCAATTTAAAGGAAACCGAAGTGGTGGCCAACAACGATTATGTAAGCTTTAAAGTTGACAAACAGGTGATTAATGTATCGGCTCAGGCGGGTGCCGAGGGCGGAGTGGTGGCAGACGCCCTGGCCAATGTTCCGTCGGTGCAAGTGGATGGTGCGGGTAATATTACCCTGAGGGGAAGCACCAGCTTTACTGTGCTCATCGATGGCCGGCCCACGGTGTTGGATGCTACCGAAACCTTGAATCAAACGCCTGCCAATGCGGTTGAAAAAATCGAAATCATCACCAATCCTGGTGTAAAATACGAGGCCGAGGGTACCACCGGCATCATAAACCTGATCATGAAAAAGCAAAAGTCCGGTGGTACCAGTGCTCAGGCAACCCTTACCCTGGCCACAGGCGATAAATACAGTGCCAACGTGATGGTCAACCACCGGGGAAAAGCCCTCACTTCATACCTGAATGCCACCTATTCCAACAAGCACAAGCAAACCGAAAGTACCGACTCCCGCGATTCGTACAGCGGCGACACCACCCTCAATCAATTCATTGCCTCCGATCGCGACCTCTACTGGCGAAATTATCAGGTTTCGGGTGGTTTTTCGTTGAATCCCAATACCAAAAATACCTGGAGCCTGGATGCTGAAATCGGCCAATGGGAATTCGACAGAAGAATAAACTCCAACATGCGAATAATTAATGATTATTCTTTGGACACCAACCGGACGGCTTTCGACGACCGCTTTCTTATTACCAATACCTATGTGAGTGGAAATGCCGGCTATTCAAGGCTTTTTTCAAAGGAAGACAACAAGCTGGATATCAACCTGTATTATGTAAATCTAAGGAATGACACCCCCAATTACCTGACCGAAAATTACCCTGATACAGGAACCACCTCCGACCCTTTGAATGAGTTGCAATTGAACAGTCGTTCCAACCGCAACCAGGTTCGTCTGAATGTGGATTATACCTTGCCACTTTCTGAGAAATTGGTGTTTGAAACTGGTCTGCAAAGCGATGGCAAGTTTTCCGGCACCGATTACGAATATCTTTATTTCTTTCCGGAAGCTGAAAAATGGATTGCCGACAGCAGCATGACCGATCGCATGGATTATCGGCAGACGGTAAACGGTCTTTATGCCATGCTGGGTATTCGGTTGAAAGAAATTTCCATCAAAGGTGGGGTGAGGGCAGAGATGAGCAATAGGCTGCTAAAGGAAAAACTTGCCCAACATACCTACCAACTCGATGAAGTCAATTTATTTCCTTCGTTGCATTTATCACATGAAATGCCACATGGCCAGCAACTTAGTTTGAGTTATAGCCGGCGGGTAAACCGACCCAACGAATGGATGCTTATTCCTGCTGTTTCATCCACGGGTCGCAACATGTTGCAAATGGGAAACCCGGAATTGTTGCCCGATTTCACCCATTCCATTCAACTGGGTTATGCGCTCCAAAACGACATTCTCCTGTTGAGCACCGAGCTTTTTACCCGGCTTACCCGCAACGCCATCGTCAATTCCACCAGCGAGCGCCACGGAGTTTACTACCAGAGTTACGAAAACCTTCGTCAGGAAACCGCTACGGGCCTGGAGCTTATGACCAATATCAACCTCAAACCCTGGTGGCGAATGAACCTCAATGCCAGTGCTTATTACAACACCATGGAGGGTACTTTGCGCACAGGTTACCGGGTAGATAACCAAAGTTTTATGTGGAATGGCAGTTTTCGGACTACCTTCATCGTGAAAAAAACCTACCTGGAATTTTTGGCCATCTACTACGGCCCTTCCATCCTGCCCCAGGGAAAATCACAGGATTTTTATTACTTCGACTTTTTCCTCAAGCGGAGCTTCTTAAGCCGAAGTCTGACGGTGGCACTGCGTTCGCACAACACCTTCGATTCGGGAATTTACGTCGAAGACACCGAAGGAACCAACTTCAAGGCACATACCTGGTTCAAATACGAAGGCCCCACCTTCATGATGACCCTGACTTTCAAATTCAACAACTTTAAACGACAAAAAACAACCGATTCGCCGGATATGAACTTCGACAGCGGGTTGGATCATTAAAATCGGTTATAATAACAGCAATACTGCAAACCATGAATCAATCAACTGTTATTATTCAGTTAAGCGTTGAGAAGTTCACGATGGTGATCGGTGTGGAAAAAATGAAGGCCGAAAAGGTTTGCTTCACCGCGCTCTTCCATCGCTTACCGAATCAAATAACCGAATACCTATTTTCTCTTAACTATCAAACGAGTTGACTATATTTTTGAAAAAAGCATATTAAAATAAAATTTGATAGTGGTTTTAAGCGAAAGGGAAATACTGCAGGTAAGAGGTAAGGTATTCGGGTGAAAAAAATTTTGGTTACCGAAGGATGTTCTCCGGCATGACAAAGTAATACCCCTTCCTCTTAAGGATGATGATTTCGATGCGGGGTCTTCCGGGTTCGCCTAAGAAATAGACATTGGAACCTTAGTACGACCGAACAGAATCCTAATTCACCATGAATTTACCTGAGAAGTTTTCTGCGCCCTTTGAAATATTCCAGAAATACAAACCAACCTGAAAGTTTGAGACATCAACTCTCAAAGAACTGCTTAATTTGTCAAATTTTTCTCTTAGAATAATTTTTCCGGTAGCATCATATATGGTAACCCTGCAATCTCTCAAGTCAGATGAATTGGATTGTATTGTTAGCATGTCGGAGCAAGGTACGGGGAAAACCTGAATGTCTGAGTTCACCTCCAAGGTGTTAATCGACAGCAGATAACCTTTTGCATATTCCAGCTGCACATCGACGCCATTCTGCCATTGCTGAATAATGACTTCTCTGTCGAGAGGAACTTTAATATCAGGGTCTATTCCACCAGTAAGTGTTGAATCGGAGTCAATTTGTATTTGCATGTTTGCGTTTAACGAGCGAGCCTGAGGAAGATTGACAGCTATACCAAGTGGCATTGCAACAGGATCCCAGTCAACCATGCCAAAGGAGCCATTCGTGCCCCAATGCGAAACAATATGAGCATTATCAAGTCTGTCGAACATCATGGCCATTCCTTCGCCCGTACTTATACAGTTAGGATCCACCAATACAGCCATTTCACCGGTAAATAGTGTAGAAAGTGGTTCAGTGTACAAGGCGTGGATTATCTCATAATCGTTGTCGCAGGTAGCTGTAATATATTCGTAAAACGAAGTGTTTTCGTAAAACATTCCCATCGAAACCGCTGCCTGCAAATCATTTCCTCCGTTGTTCAAACGTAAGTCAACTATTAGTTTTTCCACATGGTTATCATTAAAGTATTTAATGGCATTTTCCATTTTAATAAAATCCGGATGAGCCATTATTTCTTCAACGGTTTCCCCTGTAGCCATTTCTGCTTGTATTCTAAAATAGCCTATGTTATTATCCAGCATTCTGAAAGTTACTATCGAATCGGAATTAAAGAATGTGACCGTATTTAAAAATCCTGTGGTAAGTAGTTGAAAACCGTCGTCAGCAGCTGTAACATTAACCTGATGTTCAACATTGTCTGCACCACTGAAGGTAACTGTAGCTGTTGCGCCAATTGAATCGCGACCCAGCATTAAATACCTGCTAAACAACCTGCTCTAGGTAGTGGCATAATTGGACATGGTGTTATAAACTTCGCAGGCCTCAACTTCGTCAATGTTGACCCCATTCCATTTTAGAATCTTATCTCCGGTTCTCATTCCTGCCTGCCATGCGTCACTTCCCTCTACTATCATGCTCACTAAAACTGAACCATCGTCAACAGGACACATGTTAAAACCAAAAGTACCCCCTGCGATACTGGTTTTGTAATAGTCAGGAAGATTGACAATAGATATATGGCCATCAGGAACTGTAAATAAATACTCTTGTAATGCCTTTAAAAAAGCCACAGAGTCATTGTTGGCTGTTGCATCTATTATTTTTGGCCTTAGGTTCAATATCTTTTGTTCCCACTTTATGGCCTTCCAATCAGTAAACGCGTATCGTTCGGTCATCACTATATGTAAGGAATCAACGGCATCACTCCAGGATAACATGCTGTAATCATAGGAGTGGTTTTTCGACCTTTGTGTGCCCGGCTGAGCAACTAAAATCACAGAAATGCACAAAAATGCAATAATCAACTGTAGCTTTTTCATTGTGTGGTTTTTATTGATGTTCAAAAATACAATTTCCTATTATGTAAATTTTTTTTTTTTTGATTTATTTTCAAAACCAATTAGCTCCTGCACTATAATTGTAGCATGCAGATAATAAAGAAAATCTTTTGCTATAGTTTGAATCTGCTTCTGTAGTCAGAGCCGTCAAGCAAAAACCGTGTTTTGACAATGGTTTAACTCAGTTTCAGGTCTAACCTCGGGGGAATGTGGGTTTAACTAACCCCCTTTTAATCTATTTTTGCCCAAAAAAATCTGATGGAAGAAGTGGATTTTGATGTGTTAATCGTTGGAGCCGGACCGGCAGGCTGTTCAACAGCAATAAGTATGGCTGATACCGGATTGAAAATAGCATTGATTGACAAAGCCACCTTTCCCAGAGAAAAAGTTTGTGGCGACGGACTGACCATCGATTCAATTAATCAATTAAAAAAATTATCGCCCCGACTGGCAGAAAACATTCATCATTTTGAAAAAAAAATAACAGCTACCGGATGCGTAATCACTTCTACCAAAGGATACAGAAGCTTTTTTAACATCCCGGAAATCCAAAGACCCTATATTATTCAACGGATTTATTTTGATAATGAACTGCTGAACGAATGCAAAAACTATCACAACATCAGGGTTTTTGAAAATACGCGCCTCTCAAAAATCTCAATTTCTGATCAACAGGTATCGCTCGAAACTTCCGGAGGTCATTTTTCAGGGAAAATGCTTGTTGGTGCAGATGGTGTAAACTCGTTGATAGCAAAATTCATCAATCCGGATAAACCCAAAGAAACCCTTTATGGCGTAAGCGTGAGGGCGTATTTTTCAAATGTTCAGGATGATGACTACCAGAATGTGATCGAGATACACTATCTAAAGTCATTGATTCCAGGGTATTTCTGGATTTTTCACATGCACAACAACCTGAGAAATGTTGGATTGGGAATAGATGAGCGCATGATGAAAAAAAATGGCCTTAACCTGAGTGAAGTTTTTCATGACATCATAAATAACCATCCCCGCTTTAAAGACCGGTTTAAAAATGCCACGATGCAAGGTGATTTAAAAGCCCACCGAATTTCGGCCTTTAACCGATATCGCCCTATCTATGGCAACAGGGTGCTGCTGGCAGGTGATGCTGCAAATCTGCTCAATCCTTTGTCAGGAGAAGGCGTGGGGAATGCCCTTCGTTCAGGAAGGTTCGCCGCAGAACACATCAAAAAATGTTTCGCCGCGAACGACTTTTCCAAGGATTTTAACCGAAACTATTACAAAAAAATAAAGCGAACCATGTTCCCCGAACTCACCCGA
>DJVY01000178.1:0-30622 GCA_002440885.1 Bacteroidales bacterium UBA6244 | reverse complement strand
AGAAGTGCCATCGGCACGATCGACATTGTAACCCTGGATTTCAATCCAGGGTACAAGAGGATTAGTATCGTCGCTGAGGTAAAATATCCTGCTTTAGATTCTCATGCCAAAGCCAACAGCCTCCCCAACAACGATTTAAGAATTTACCTCAGCTTTTTGATTTTATCTTCTTTACTAATTCCGGAGAGCACCTCGATGTTAATGCCATCAGATAGCCCGGTTTTAACGGTACGTTTTTCAAATTGCTGTGGTTGCACTTCAATTTCTACGTAAGTGGTGGAGTCGTCGAATTGCAGCAGACCTTCCGAGATGGTCATCACACTGTCGGCACGGGCCAGTACGATATCGGCATTGGCACTATATCCCGACCTGATGAACTGATCGCTGCGGAGTTTTACATCGGCTCTGATTTTAAACTGCACGGCTCCGTTCACTTCCACGCCTTTAGGGGAAATTTGCTCCAGGATAGCATCGAAAGTAACATTTTCAAGTGCCCCAATGGTGAGCAACAACGGCATTCCTTCTTTTATCTTGCCCACTTCCGACTCATCGATATTGCCTTCGAAAATCATCTCACCCATGTCGGCAACTGTGGCAATGGTGGTTCCGGCGTTGAAGTTGTTCGACTCAATCACCTGGTTGCCAATTTCTACAGGCACATCCAGTACCATCCCGTCGATGGTGGATTTTACCAGCGTATTGGTCTCTCCGCTTTGCTTTTGTATTTGTCCGTCGCGGATCAGCTGCAAGGTCTCTTCGGCTGTTTCTAGCTCTTCTTGCGCATTTTTGTATTGTGTCTCGTAGGTTTCGTAATCGGCTTTTGCTATAACGCCTTTTTCAAGCAATTCAAGCTGTCGTTCGAAATTCCTTTTGGCGTCTTCCATGCGAATTTTCATCACTTCCACATCCGATTTGGCGTTGTTCAGGTTAATCATATTCGGGATGATACGAATTTTTGCTATCAGATCACCTTTTTTAAGTATCTGGCCTTCGGTTACATACAATTCGTCGATAAGTCCCGACACAACCGGCTTTATTTCAATTTCTTTTCGTGGAATTACCGAACCCGTGGCTGTGGTTTTTTTTATCACGTTGGAAATAAGGGGAGACGTTGTCTCATAAATCACCGGTTTGGTTTGCGACTTTTGGTAAAGGAAGTAAATGGTGTAACCAAAAACCCCGATCAGCAGGAATACAGCAAGTATTTTAAAAAACGTTTTCATGTGTGTTTAAAGGTTATATTGTTGATTAATTTATTGTTATTCATCTCTTAAGGCATCGATTGGTTTAATTGAAACGGCACGCTGCGCCGGGATCAGTCCGGCCAACGCTCCTGAAACGACCAGCAGGATCAGCGCCGATATGGCTTTGTTGAAATCTACTTCGGGATGCGAAAACATCTGGCCTGTAGCGCCTGAGCTCTCGATAGCCCAGTTGATGAGCTCCAGTATCCCGACACCGGCTGTAAGTCCGATGTAACCAGCTATGGTGGTTAAAAACACGGTTTCTATCACAATCTGGCTTTTCACTTCGAGCGGAGTAGCCCCAAGAGCCCGTTGTATCCCTATTTCTTTGGTTCGCTCTTTCACTACCACCAGCATGATGTTGCTGATGCCGATAACACCGGCTATGAGGGTGAATATGCCAACAAACCAGATTAGCGCATCAATGCCCATAAACAGGTTTTGCATTTTAATGTATTCAGTTTCGATGTTAAAGGCCCCAATGGCTCGTTCATCGTCAGGATGGATGGCGTGCCGCGATTTGAGCAGAGCTTTCACCTCGTCGAGCAACTGCGAAGCCGGGTAGCCCTTTTCGGCTGTAATGCTGTACCATCCAACCCGATTTCCAAAATTATAGGTTTGTTGCATGGTTGCAAAAGGCATATAAATCTGCGAATTTTCCTGTTCGCCCTGCCGATCGTTTTTTTTTGAGGAATGTACTCCTACTACTTTAAAATATACCCCTTGTATGCGGATCATTTTGCCAATGGGGTCTTCGTCTGTGTCAAACAACTCGTCTTTAACCCTGGTCCCTATCACCACCACTTTGCGTTTGTCTTCAATATCCAAATCATTTATCAGGCGACCTTGTTCCAGGTTTACCGGATCAATTTTAAAATAATCGGGATAGTCGCCTTGTATGCTGAAACTCGCCGTGCGGTCGCCATACACCACGTTGTTGTTTTCGTTGCCGCCAAACACCTGTAGCCTGGGAGCAATATATTCGGCCTGAGGCAGGTTGTCGCGAATGGCCTGGGTATCTTCGTTGGTAAAATTGTACCGGCGTCCGCGCTGAAAGCCTTTGTATGGCATGGTAGTCGACTGTGTCCACACGAACATGGCGTTGGTGGCCATGTCGCCCATGCCCTGTCTGACTCCATTGTTAAGTCCTTTTCCCGACCCGAGCATGATGATAAGCATAAAAATCCCCCAAAAAACACCGAAAGCGGTAAAAAAGGTGCGCAACTTGTTCTGCTTGAGTGCGAACAAAATTTCGTGCCATTTATCTCTATCGAATAGGGTCATTTGTTTCGGGTTTTATTCATCGCGCAAAGCGACAACAGGTTTAACGGAGGCTGCACGTTTGGCCGGCATGTAGCCTGCCATTGCGCCCGAGAGAATTAAGATTAGGGTGGCTCCGATGGCCACGCCGATATTGATTTCAGGATTGGCGAAATAATCCACGTCGGGTAGCGATTTGGAAACAAGTTCCAGCAACCCGACGCCGGCCACCAAACCCAGATAACCAGCCACTGAGGTGATAAGCACCGACTCGTGTAAAATTAATGCCACTATCGAGGCAGGGGTTGCTCCCAGTGCTTTTCGTACTCCGATTTCTTTGGTGCGCTCTTTTACCACGATCATCATAATGTTACTTACTCCAACAATGCCTGCGATGATGGTTCCAATGCCTATTACCCAGATGAACAGGCGAATACTGGCAAACAGGTTCATAAATTTCCGGTAGTTCTCGATGCTGTTGAAAATAAAAAGTGCCCGTTGGTCCTCGGGATTAAATATGAGTTGCTCAGACAAGGTGGCTTTGATTTCCTCAACTACTTCCTGGCTTTCGGCTACTCCGGCATCGCCGAGCATGATGCACACGTTGTTGATGTTGTTGCCCAGGTTAAAAACCCGTTGTGCCGTTGAGATGGGAATATAGGCGCGTTGCAGGTCGCGGTCGTTGCCCGGGTCATCAAAAATGCCCACCACCCTAAAGGGCACATCTGCCAGCGTGATGTATTCACCAACGGCCGGTTTCCCCTTAAAAAGTGCTTCATAAGCCAATCGACCCAAAACCACTACTTTGCGGTAATCGTGCAGGTCGATGTCGTTGAGCCAACGCCCCTCATTCACGCTCAGTGATTCCACGTAGCGGTATTCGGGACTGATGGCAAAAATATCGAAGGTGCCGTATTCGCTTCCGTACGACAGCATGTTGTTGCGCCACACCCGCGTTCGGCTCGAACTCATCTCAACATAAGGCATCGCGTGCAGGGTAACACGTTCGTCGTTGGTAAACTCCAGCCTGCGTCCGGGTTTCATGCCTTTGTAGGCCAAGCTTGTTACGCCCGGATTAACGGAGATGTAATTTACGGCATCGCCTTCAAAGTCTTTGCGCACGCCATTTTCGAGGCCATAACCTGAACCAAGCAGCAACACCAGCATAAATATACCCCAGGCCACGCTAAAGCCCGTGAGGAAAGTCCGCAATTTATTCTTGCTGATGGTGTTAAATATTTCCTGCCATTTATCCAGATCAAACATCTCAGGTTTAGTTTTGGTTGAGAAAAGCCGCTTCTGCCATCACGCTGTCGCGCAGTTCGTGGCTGCTGAAATTGTTTTCAATCAAGCCGTCTTTTATGTGGATAATGCGATCGGTTTTTTCGGCGATATCTGTTTCGTGGGTAACAATTACCATTGTAATGCCTTGTTTGTTGATTTCTTTAAGCAAGGTCATCACTTCTTGCGACGTGGTGGAGTCGAGAGCTCCTGTTGGCTCATCGGCCAGAATTACTTTTGGGTTGGCAACCAGTGCGCGGGCTATGGCCAGTCGTTGTTTTTGTCCGCCCGACAGCTCCGAAGGCAGGTGGTCGGCCCAGTCGCGAAGCCCCATCTTATCAAGGTATTCAAGGGCGATGCGGTTTCTTTTTTTGCGCCCTACTTTTTGATAGTACAAAGGCAGTGCCACGTTTTCTACGGCATTTTTAAACGGGATCAGGTTAAACGACTGGAATATAAACCCCAACATCTGGTTGCGGTAATAAGCCGCTTTTTTTTCACTTAAGTTGGCCATCAAATGCCCGTCGAGATGGTATGATCCCTGGTCGTAATTATCGAGAATACCTATGATATTCAGTAAAGTGGATTTCCCTGACCCGGAAGATCCCATAATCGAAACCAACTCACCTTTTTTAACAAACAGGTCGATGCCTTTTAGCACATGCAATCCCGAATGTCCCATTTGGTAGGTTTTATGTATGTTTTTAAGATCAATCATTTTTTGTCATCGTTTTATATGCCATAACGCGATATTTGATCATGAATTATGCCATGTTATCTATTGATTTAAAATTCAGTTCATTAAATATTCTGTACCAGAAAATGCTGTTCGGTGGTTTACACCAAGTGTGCGATTACGACCAGTAGGCTGACCTCTCCGTGTACTAGAATTTGTCATGACGCTGAAATAATATATTGTAGCTTTCGTTGGATAGAACGGGCATTTTAATAGCTTTGTTGTTTAATAAGTTATAATTCTTGTGAATCTATACACGCAAAAGAAACGGTGGAAGGCCGTACTGGTGGTTTTGGCTCTGATGATTATCGGGGGATCGGTATTTTATACCCAGTTGTTGGTAACAAAATTCGCCAGCGAGGAACGTAAGAATGTAAGACTTTGGGCTGCGGCGGTGCACCGCAAAGCCGAGCTGGTGCGGTATACCGAATCCTTTTTTGGACAACTCCAGAACCAGGAACGCAAAAGGGTGGAGCTGCTGGCAGATGTGTACAAAATTATGCTGAGCGATAAACCCCTCAACGATGAATACCCCACTCTGCTTCTTGAAATAATTGAGCAAAACAAAACCATACCTATAATATTAACCGATGCCCGTGGAAAGATCTTGGATACACGTAATTTAAGTCCCGGACAAGACACAAGTAAAATGCTTGTCGGTACACTTAAGGAAGAGTTTTCAGCTTACAAGCCCATCCCGGTAACTTTGTCGGCTTACGAAAAACAGTATTTGTACTACCGCGACAGTCATTTTTTTACTGAACTAAAAAAAGTATTAAACGATTACATCAGTTCATTCATGTCGGAAGTGGCTTTGAATTCATCGAGTGTGCCCGTAATCATTACCGATAGTGCCCGCAAAAAGGTAATTCAGTTTGGGAATTTGAACGATATACGCATGACCGACCCCGCCTATGTTCAGGAAAAGCTCAGAGAAATGGCCGGCGAAAACAAGCCTATCGTGGTAAATTTTGCGGACCAGGAAACGGCCTACATCTACTACCAGGACTCAGAAATACTGACTATTATGCGGTTTTTCCCGTTGGCACAGATCCTCATTATAGCCGTTTTTGCCTTGGTGGCTTATTTGTTGTTCAGCTATGCCCGACGCTCGGAGCAAAACAGGGTTTGGGCCGGTATGGCGAAAGAAACCGCCCATCAGTTGGGTACGCCTTTATCGAGTATAATGGCCTGGATGGAGTTGCTAAAACTTCCCGATGCCGATATAAACCAGATTTCGACTGAAATAGAAAAAGATGTGCAACGGCTGGATGTGATTACGGAGCGGTTTTCCAAAATAGGTTCAGAGGCCAGTTTGCAAACAGCTGATATCGTTCAGATCTTAAAGGATAGTGTGAACTACCTCATACCGCGGTCCTCTAGAAAAGTGACCTATGAATTAAACATCCGGACTTCGGAGGAGGTGATCATACCTGTTAATGCAGCCCTGATGAGTTGGGTGATCGAAAACTTATGCAAAAACGCCATCGATGCCATGAACTCGTCGGGAACCATTGCCATCACCCTGACGGAAGAGCAAAAGCATGTGTTTATTGACATCGCTGATACGGGAAAAGGAATCTCTGCTTCCGACCAGAAAATGCTGTTTAATCCTGGTTTCACCACCAAAAAGCGGGGTTGGGGTCTAGGCTTGTCGTTGGCCAGACGCATAGTTAAACAATATCATCGCGGTAAAATATTTGTAAAAAACTCCGTACCGGGCAAGGGGACAACCTTTAGAATTGTCCTTAACAAGCACTGAAAACCAAAATTCTAAGGCCAATATGACTAAAAATACAATAATTCTGTGTTATTTTTTTTCTATCTGCGTGTCAGCATTAAATAAATATTACTTTTGACCTATATTTCAATTTATTAATTATACATCATGGATATTTTTGTTGGAAGTCTTCCTTTCAGATTAAGCGAAGACGATTTAAGAGGCGAATTTGAAGCTTTTGGTGAAGTAACCTCTGCCCGTATCATCACAGATAAGTTTTCGGGAAAAAGCAAAGGCTTCGGTTTTGTGGACATGCCTAACAGCAACGAAGCTGAAGAAGCTATCGAAGCACTTAATGGAAAAGAAATCTTGGGTCGCCCGATTGTAGTGAACGAAGCACGTGAAAAACGTGACGACGACAGACGCGACGACAGACGCAGCGGCGGTGGCGGCGGCGGCGGTGGATACCGCGGCGGCGGTGGCGGCCAAAATCGTGGTGGCGGTGGTCAAAATCGTGGTGGTTACCGCAGAGACTAACCCCCGATTGGTATTACCAAAATCCGAAAATATTCATGAAGTTGGTTTTTTCTGAGCAAACAAAACATGGTGTTTAACTTTTGTCGCCGTTTCTGAGTCTAACCATTCTGTCAAAAAATATTTTCTCTGACGTTCTAAAATCTTAAACCATCAGGTTTACCAAAGGTAAACCCGGTGGTTTTTTGTTTTTACTTGATTTCAATGGCTCTTTTTGTGTACTTTTATCCTCCGTTGTAACGGGGCAACTTTTTTCAACCTTAATACGTCTGGTTAACAGCAACTATGGATATTTCAGAAGACGAATTGGTAAAACGGTGCGTTCGCAAAGAAGCAAAAGCACAAAAGCTGCTGTATGATACCTATCATGGCACGCTCTTGGGTATTTGTATGCGCTATGCCAAAAGCAAAACCGAAGCTGAAGATATCCTGCAAACCGGGATGATTCGGATTTTTAAACATATCAGCAGTTACAGCGGTAAAGGTTCTTTCGAGGGGTGGATGAAACGAATTATCATTAACGTCTCTATCGATAATTTCCGGAAAAGCAATAAATTTTATTATCACCATAACTTCGACCAACTAAACGGAGAAAGCTACCTGCGGCTCGAAATCCCCGACGATCTTGAACTCAAGGACCTGCTAAAGCTTATTCAGGAACTGCCTCCAGGATACCGTATTGTGTTTAACTTGTACGCCATCGAAGGATACTCGCACAAGGAAATAGGTGAAAAACTGGGTGTTTCTGAAAACACCTCCAAATCGCAATTGCTTAAAGCCCGCAGGGCCTTAATAGAAAAATTAACCATGCTTAATCATATTCCTCAAAATAATTACCACGAACCATGAAGGATGATTTTAACCATATAGACACGTTTTTTAAAGCTAAATTCGATGGCTATGAAGAGAAAGCCGGCAGCCATGTTTGGGATAACCTGCGCTGGACTTTGTTTTGGATGCGGTATAAATGGTATATCAGCTTCAGCTCTATACTCATATTGGGCGGGATTTTTGCCTTTGTATCCATCAACAGAATGCCCCCAAACCATTCTACCAACGCGGCTTTTTCAGCCGAACAACTTAACAACGCTCAATGGCTGGTCTATAACCAGACCGTGGAAACCCAAACTTTCACCGCCCAGGAAGCAGTTTATGTGAGTCGCGCAACAGAATTGGATGTCAGTAATTTAGTTCCTGAGATCACCTGGGAACAAGCTCCCTCCAACGGGTTTAACTATGCTGCCAGCGTAAGCAGCCCCATCACTTTTCCTGATGTATCTGAAACCCATGTCGGCCAACAGGAGTTTTACCTGTCAGGTTTAAAACCACGACTTACCTTTCATCTTAATGCCAACATCCCCGATTCTGCCTTTTTTGGTCACAATGCCATGACCTTAAAAAAACCTGTCCGTGCAAAAACCGGCGCCTTCTCGGTAAGTGCCTACGCCGGACCTTCGTATGCAACTGCTTTTATGTCGGGGGCTTCTTCTGAGTATATCCTATTCAGGGAAACCCATGAGGTTGAAAAACCCGGCATAACAATAGGGGCTGACTTTAAATGGCATTTAAAGAACTGGACTTTTACTACCGGAATCAATTATTCTGAGTACAATCAAAATAGATCCTACAGCCACAACCACCAGGAATACAACCCTGAGCTTAGCTATTTCGAGGTGGACACGTCATGGGTTTGGGTGTACGACGCACCTAACCATGGTATGCCTGTGATTTCTGATATCGACAGCACCTGGATTAAAGTGTACGACACCAAAACCGTTGACAATTCGGGGCGCAACCAACTCAGGTACATCGAAATACCACTCATGTTGGGCTATATGTTTCACGAAGGGCGTTTTTCGGTGGAAGTGAACGCGGGAGCCTCAATGGGCATCCTCCTGTATTCAAACATGAAACTTCCTGATATAAATAATTATCAGCAGGTTAATGAGGTAACCGAGTTGAATACCCCCATGATTAACGCCGTAGCAGGTACCACGGTTTATTTTCATCTGAACAGGAATACAAGCATTTTTGCTGCTCCTTACTACAAGCAAAATTTACAATCTGTTTTTAGAAATAATTACGGTCAAAAACAACAATTTAATACCTTAGGTATTAACTTTGGCGTTAATTTTACATTTTAGTAAACTACTTTGTTGTGCCTTGGGAAGTTCAGGTGCTCATACCCGAATAAACTTCGTAATGGCGTGACTAAAAGTAAAGTAAGAATTTAAACAGATGAAATGAAGTGGTTCACGTTCATGTGTTTTTTTGTTTGTCTGGTAACGATAGCAACAGCTCAGGAACGGGCTGTGGTTTGGTATTTCGGTCAGCAGGCAGGCATTGATTTCAGCCAGGGATTTCCTGTGGCCCTAAGCCAAAGTGCCATGACCGCTGAAGCCGGATGTGCCACCATGTGCTCGACTACGGGTGATTTGTTGTTTTATACCAACGGAAACAGGATTTGGAACCGCGATCATGAGCAAATGCCGCGGGGTGATTCGTTGCAAGGCGGACTTCTACTCAATCAGAACAGTGTCATCGTGCCTTTGCCTGGCTCCGACTCCCTTTATTATCTTTTTACTGTAAGCGACAGTGATACAGTACACCAATGCAGCTATTCCATTGTTGATGTCAGTCTGGATGGAGGCTCTGGTGATGTGTCACAAAAAAATGTGGTCGTTCAAATCAATGTCCTTGAAAAAATTGCTGCTGCGCTACATTGCAATGGCCTGGATTTTTGGGTGTTGGTGCACGATAAACTCACAGGTTTTTATGCCTATCTGTTAACTGATCAGGGTTTGGTTGCCCCTCCGGTGGTTTCGCTGGTCGGGACGCAGCCTCAGGCGGATATTGGGTATTTGAAAATTTCGCCTGCCTCCGATCGCCTTGCACTGCCCGTAAACAAAGACGGATTGCTTGCAGAGGTATTTAACTTCAACAACCATTCCGGCTTGGTTTCTGATCCTGTAAAAATTGAAGCCAAAAGCGATAATGTATATTGTTACGGGCTTGAATTTTCGCCCAATGGCCGATATCTGTATATGAGTACCGGTGGACGCAACTACGAAGTGTGGCAGTATGATCTGACCCAAACAGATGAGGTGGTTTTTAATCAATCGGCCCGGTTGATTTCTTCCGGCAACAACTTTGCTATGCAGCTCGCCATCGATGGCGGCATTTATATTGCCAGCGAAAACAGGCCTTATGTCAATGCCATTTTACATCCTGAAAAGGAAGGGGAGGCCTGCTCCTACCAAAGCCAGGCGCTTACTTTTAATCAGGGATATTCTTTAATGGGGATGCCAAACATTGTGCAGACATGGCTCTATAAACCCAACTTTTCGTTTACGCCTGCTTGCACCGGACAACCGACTGTTTTTAGTTTTTATATTCCAAGGCAGGCCGATTCGGCGGTTATGGTGTTTGGCGACGGACAGCAGGTGGCCTTCAGTGGTGCTAACACGCACCAGATCAGTCATCAATATGCAGCCTCAGGGTTGTATACAGCCTCTCTGACTGTACATGCTTGTGATCGCAGCCAGCTGTTTTCTGATCAAATAGCTGTGTTTGAAACACCGGTAGGTTTGTTGCCGGCTGATACGGGAATTTGTTCGGGTTGTCAGGTGGTGCTCGATCCGGGTGAAGGGTTTGATTCCTATGTTTGGAACGATGGCTCTGATTTCCGCTTTTTCACGGCATATGAGCCGGGAGACTATACCGTTCAGATTGAAAAGAATGGTTGTATTGCCGCCGACAGCACTAGGGTTTGGCTGATTGAACCGGTCATGCTTTTCCCAAATGCCTTTACTCCCGATGGCGATGGGCTGAATGATGTCTTTATCGCCGTCAGTAACCTACAGCCTGTTGATTTTACCCTTTGGGTTTCCAACCGGGGAGGAACCATCGTTTACAAAAGTAAGAACTACACCGAAGGGTGGAATGGTACCTTTCAGGGAAGAAATTGTACCGTTGGCACTTACCTTTGGTATGCTCGTTTTAGTTACTACGACCAAAGCGGACAGCTAGTTACGCTTAACCGAAAAGGATTTGTTACCCTGCTGAGGTAGGGAAAAGGTTCTCACAAACCTGTTCGAACTGTTAATAACCAGTTCTTTTTAATTGATTACAAAATGGTAAACCGTTATGAACAAACACTGCAAATCTGTTTTCCGCTACTAGCCAGACAACTATTCTACTTGTTAATAAGTCTTTAGCAATGAATTGGTGATAGGTTCACTTAATAATATGGATGCCATGAAACGCTTTATTGCCTTCGTTTTTTGTTTGTTTACAGCTTCCGGCTTAGTGGCGCAACATGTTCCGGTGGCCATTCATGACTACGCTGTGGCCGATCTGGGGAAGCTTGTCACCGTTAATGTCACAAGCAATGATTATCACCCCGACGGGCTGAGCTTCAAGGTGTCAGGTGCTTCTATGTCCACTTCTTTTACTGACAGTACCATTACCTTTTCAATTAGTTACGACCGCTATTTCAATATCCCGGATACCATTGTTTTCAGGTATTCGCTGAAAGATGAACTGGGGTTCACGGGTGATGAGTCGATTGGGAAGGTGTATATCGTAATTGATAACAACCATTACTACGATTTCCTCGACCTTAATAATGTAAGGGCACAGATACAATCCATTGGTTTGCAGTTCTGGCCAGGCCCTATGGCCACCTCTACCGTGCTGCCTCCTCACGTTTATGAATTCCCCAATGGAAGCGGGCTGAATACCATTTACAATTCCTCGCTTTGGATAGGCGGATTAGACGAAACCGATTCGCTTAGCCTTGCTGCTGAACGATACAGGCAAAATGGTTCCGATTTCTGGCCTGGTCCGTTGAGTGTTAATCAATCGCAACTTGGTATCGACACTTCTACAGTTGTTAAATGGCAAAAAGTATGGAAGTTAACCCGGGAAGAGGTCTTGTTCCACAAGCAACATTATAGCGAACCCGGCTATGTTCCAATCCAAAATATTGCCTCATGGCCGGCACATGGAGACCCACTCCTTAACCAGGCCGAATATATTGCCCCCTTTATTGATGTGGATGGCGATGGGCAATATCGTCCCGAACAAGGTGATTATCCGCTTATCAGAGGTGATCAGTGCATTTTTTTTGTGAACAATGACTTTAGGGAACACACCGAAACTTCAGCTAAGCCTATGGGAGTGGAGATTCATGGCATGGCTTATGCTTTTTCAGCTCCGGAAGATTCTCCTTTGGAGAATACAGTTTTTTTTAGTTATAAGATATTCAACAGGTCTCAGGTTACTTACCGCGAAACCTATGTAGGCTTATTCACCGATTTTGATATTGGCAATTCGAAGGACGATTTTGTAGGCTGTGATGTTGTACGTGGAGCGTATTATGGATATAATGGCGATTCTGTCGACGGGTTGACGGGGGAAGAGCCGGGAAGTTATAGCCAGCTTATCCCTGCTCAGGGCATGGTGGTGTTAGGAGGTCCTTCCATCGATCCGAATGAAAGCGATGACCAGGCGGGTGAGTGCAATGAGAGTGTGAATGGTGTTGGTTTCGGTGATGGTTTGATTGACAACGAGCGATTCGGCATGAGTAAATTTGTATGGTTTAACAACATCCAGGGTGTGCAGGGAGATCCCGTTGAGGCCGAAGATTACTACAATTATATGAAAGGAATTTGGATTGACGGCACGGCGATGGAATATGGTGGAAATGGTCACATAAGCAGTGGCGCTTATGGTCCGTCGGCAAGTTTTATGTTCCCGGGTCTGTCTGATCCCTGTTTCTGGGGAACCGGGGGAGAAGAGCCCTTTGGTATGGTCAACTGGACGGAGGTGACTGCTGGCAATGAGCCAAACGACCGCCGTGGACTAAGCGCGATGGGCCCTTTTACCTTTGAGGCCGGTGCGATGAAAAGAGTGGATATTGCTTATGTGTCTGCCTTTCCGCAAGGGGAGAATTCGGCCGTTGAAACATTGCTCGGATATGTAGACGACATTAAAAGCAGATATATACAAGATCCGACTTATTTCGGATATCAGTGGTTGGGCGATGACGAATTGTCAGATCAAAACACTGATTTATTGACTGTTTACCCTAATCCGGCAAAGAACAGGTTGTTTGTTGATTATCCTGTTCGTTCTGTTTCCTATAAGCTAATCAACATAACAGGCAAAGTTGAGATGTCAGGTCTGTTTGAAGGCGAGGAAACTCATGCATTAGATGTGAGTTCCCTTAAACCTGGTTTGTATTTTTTGATGATCTATCAGAAAAATAGTGCTGTTGCTGCTAAAGTGCTAATAAACCGATAACTGGTTCAAAAACCATTTCTGACAGTATTCAGTCGTTTTTAAATTGATACCTGCAACCCGCGATTGTTGCAGGTATTTTTTTTAGAAGTAATTGTTTATCAGTTTTATTACATCGTTGCCATTGGCCAAAATGAGCAAGCTGAATAAAATGACCATGCCCACAACTTGCGCTCTTTCGAGGAATTTATCGCTCGGTTTGCGGCGGGCAATGATTTCATAAAACAAAAACAACACATGACCTCCGTCGAGTGCCGGAATGGGTAATACATTAATAATGGCCAACATAATCGACAAAAAGGCTGTTAATCTCCAAAAGCTCTCCCAGTGCCAGTAGGTTGGGAAAATGCTGCCTATGGTGATAAAACCACCAACTCCTTCGTAGGCTTTTACTTCGGGAGAGAACAGCAATTTAAGTTGCTTCAGGTAATTGCCAATGCCACTCCATGTGCGGTTAAACCCGGCCGGAATGGCTTCTGCGATGGTATATTCTTTTTTACTCAGGTTAAAAAACTGCGACAGGTCGCCGAGCGGAAAAACGCCCAGGAGTCCGCTTTCGTCCAGTGTCATCGGAAGGGCTATGGAGTCGTTTCCTCGTTTCACCGCCACTACGATGGCTTCATTTTTATGATTTTGCACTTCTTGTCTGAAGTCGTCGAAGTATTTAATTTTTACTCCGTTTAATCCAAGGATGGTGTCGCCAAGGAGCATGCCGTTTTTCTCCGCTACGGAGTTATCGGCAAATTTTGCTGCCACAAAAGGAATGCGTACGCTGAAAATCGGACTGCGGTGATGTACTAACTTATTCAGGCTTCCTTCGGGCAGACTTAGTTTTACAATCTGTCCCTCGCGGTTCACTTCAACAACTTTTACCTCGTTGAGCACCATGTTCATAGGGATTTTGCTGAAATCCTCTACATACAACCCATCGAGAGACATGATTTTATCTCCCGGCAAAAA
This sequence comes from Bacteroidales bacterium UBA6244, assembly GCA_002440885.1. Lineage (GTDB taxonomy): Bacteria > Bacteroidota > Bacteroidia > Bacteroidales > F082 > UBA6244. Next base: position 16,584 of record DJVY01000178.1, on the reverse strand, counting down.
GCCCATTTCCATGGCCAGGCTGTCGGGACGGATTCCGTATTTGTTGGCTTCGGAGGTGGGTAAATATTCATCTCCGTAGCTCGCGAGCATGGCGATGTATATAACGATGGCCAGCACCACGTTCATGGTAACACCGCCAAGCATGATGATAAGTCGTTGCCAGGCCGGTTTCGACCTGAACTCCCAGGGTTGGGGAGGTTGTTTCATCTGCTCTTTGTCCATCGACTCGTCTATCATACCCGAAATTTTGACATAACCTCCCAATGGAAGCCATCCCATGCCATATTCAGTACCTTTGTAAGTGAATTTAAACAGTGAAAACCACGGGTCGAAGAAAAGGTAGAATTTCTCCACACGTGTCTTGAAAATTTTGGCGGCAAAAAAGTGACCGAATTCGTGAACAACTACCAGAATTGATAAACTCAGCAACAATTGCAATATCTGAATGAGTATTTCCATTTTCTTTTTTAATATCTTTTAACAATTTGACGGGCCAACTCACGTGCTTTACGATCGATTTCGTTGAGTTCAATCATCGTAGGCTTTGCTGTCGGCGGATATCGTAACATCGTTTCTTCTACAATTTCAGGAATATTCAGGAAGCCAATTTCACCACGCAGAAACGCTGTTACAGCCACTTCATTTGCTGCATTGAGCACACATGGCAAGCTTCCTCCTGTTTCCAGGGCTTGCAGAGCGAGTGCAAGATTACGAAATTTTTTCACATCCGGACGCTCGAAAGTCATGATGCCTGCTTCCGCGAGGGAGAGTGGTTTCACCATCGAAGGCATGCGGTCGGGATAGGTCATGGCATATTGAATAGGTAAGCGCATGTCGGGACGACTGAGTTGTGCTTTGGCAGAACCATCGGCGAAAGTAACCAGAGAATGAACAACACTTTGACGGTGTATCAGGATTTCAATTTGATGGGGAGCTACATCGAAAAGCCAGCGGGCTTCAATTGCTTCTAGACCTTTGTTCATCAGTGTAGCTGAGTCGATGGTGATTTTGTCGCCCATGCGCCAGCTGGGATGCCTGAGCGCCATAGCCGGCGTTACGGTGGCCAGTTCTTCGTTGCTGAAATCGATAAAAGGCCCTCCCGAAGCCGTAAGACTGATTTGTTGGATTCTGTTATTCCCTTCTCCCACAAGACATTGAAAAATGGCAGAGTGTTCTGAATCAATCGGAACAATGCGGGCTTGGGTTTCCATGGCCAGAGCTGTTAGCTGTTCACCGGCAACAACCAGACATTCTTTGTTCGCCAGGGCAATGATTTTCCTGTTTTGCATTGCCGATACGGTAGGTTTGAGTGCGGCAAATCCCATGATGGCCATCACTGCCAGCCCGAAACTGTCCATTTCCATTACCTGACTAAGCGCTTCCTCTCCAGCGTAAACTTTTACTGGTTCATTCTGTAAGGCACGGCTTACCAAAGGGTAGTGTTTTTTCTCGCTAATGACAACCACATTAGGTTTGAATTTCATAGCCTGCGCGATAAGCAAGGCATAGTTATCATGGGCTGTAAGGACTTCTACCGTGAACAATTCCGGAAAACTTTCAGCTATTTCGAGTGCTTGTTTGCCAATGGAACCTGTTGAGCCAAATATGCCAATAGGTTTGGGGTTAGTTTGCATGATAAGTAAGCTATGATTTAGTTGAAAATAATATAATCCTCTGGACGTATAGGCGATCCATTGTACCACAGTTCAAAGTGCAGGTGCGGGCCTGTGGTAAATTCGCCCGACTCACCTGAAATGGCGATAGCCTCACCTGCCATTACGTGATCGCCCTCGCCCTTCAGCAACACCGAGTTGTGCTTGTATACCGAGAGTAAGTTCTGTTCATGTTGCAAAACAATCACATGACCTGTTTCGAGAGTCCAGCCGGCAAAAATGACCGTGCCTTCAAGGGTGGCTTTAATGGCTTCGTTGTAAGCAGCTACAATGTCGATGCCGAAATGCCTTTCTGCAATTTGCATTTCCGATGTAATCACACCCTGTAGCGGAGGAAAGAAATTAAAACTCTTGATGGAAGTTTTCCCCGACCGGAAGCGTGGCTCCATGTCGTTGGAAAAAAGGTTATGCAGACTTTGAGCTTCGAATTCGGCACGCAGCAAACTGTCGTCAGACGATTTTTGGTTGGTGATGGTATCGTATCGTTTGGCATACTGTTGCGGCGACTCAAGGTCTTCTTCCAGAACGGTATCGTTTAAAATAGCTTTGAGCCCCTCGAAATATTTGTTTTTCAATTCAAGATCATAAATAAGTGAGTCAGCCAACAGGTTGAGCCTGTAAAGCTCCTTTTTTTGATCAATGTCAGGATAACCTGGGATATATTGTTTTAAACCGGAGTTGGCGATCAGGATAAAGGTGAGCGTGGTAAATACGACCATCAGTCCAAACAAGCTGATAATCACGTTCAGCCTGGTGAGCCGAAAGGTCAAACGCTCTTCAAAGGTAAGATCGTTGAGGATAACCATGCGGTATTTACCACGAAGGTTTCTGTACCAGCTTTTCCCCTTTTTTTTTGTTTTGGCCATCGGTAATATTAATTGCGGCAAAGGTAGTAAAAGCAAAACTATTTGTTTGTTACTTTTTTCCCCAAGCCAGGAAGAGTTATAAAAACCGCCACCCGATAATCGGGTATTTTGTTGTATGCAGGCGCTTTGGTGGTAACATGTTTCAATTTTAAATAAAAACATTGAATTTTCATAAGTTCTGGCTATTTTTGCCCACAATCCGCTTTGATGTCGGTTTAAACGGGTTGTTAAGACGACCATGACGCCAATTGACTATCAAAGGAGTGACGATGATAAAAACATTTCGGTAATGTCGGGTAATAATTCGTAGGAAATTCTGTTATTAAGAAAAACTGAAAAGTTGATACAATTGCATAAATATCAAAGGTTAATGGTGCTGGCGCTACTTACGGTGCTGTTACTTGGAACTTCTTGTTCAACCAAAAAGAACACATTTACACGGAGGGCATACCATAGCCTCACCTGCCATTACAATATTTACTGGAATGGAATGATGAGCGTGAATGAAGGAGCCGGCGACCTGGACCGAACCGTTAAAGACGATTATAATTCCATTCTGCCGGTTTATAATTTTGGATCGAAGCAGGAAGCTACGGCTTTGTACCCCAAGATGGATAGGGCCATAAAGAAAGCTTCCATTGGCATTCAACGACATAGCATGTATTTTGGTGGAAAAGAGTATAACCGATGGGTAAAGGAAAGTTATCTGATGATGGGGGAAGCTCATTTTTACAAGCAAGATTATACCAGTGCCCGGCGTGTGTTCGATTTTGTAGCCAAAGAATACGAAAAATCGCCCATCCATTACGAAGCACTTTTGTGGCTGGCACAAACATACATTCAGTCGGAGAGGTACGAAAAAGCCGAAGCTACTTTGAACTTGCTTCAGAGTAAGGAAGAAGAAAAGGGTTTTTCGCTTAATGTAGCCAAAGAATTGCCGTTGGTTTATGCTGATTATTATATTGCCCGCGGCGATTACAACATGGCGTATGCTTATCTGCAACGCGGTCTGGAACTGAACAACTCACGGCAACTTGTTACCAGGATTAACTTTATCATGGGTCAGATTAATCAGCAAGAAGGCGATTTTGATAAAGCCTCGGTATTTTACCGCAAGGTAATAAAGCGTAATCCGGCTTACGAAATGGCTTTTAAGGCCAAGCTCAATTTGGCACAATGTTACGACGAAGGTTCCGGCGACAGCAAGTATGTAAATAAGGTGCTTGAGAGGATGGCCGGAGAAGCAAAGAACAAAGATTTTTTAGATCAGATTTATTATGCGCTGGCTCAGGTAGCTGAAAAAGATGGAAAAGATACACTTAACCTGTTCTATCTCCGGAAGTCGGTGAGCGCAAGCACTACCAACAAACTGCAAAAGTCGGAATCGGCGCTCGAACTGGCCGATAAGTATTTCGATCTCAACGATTACATGTTGGCTCAGGCTTATTACGACACGGCCGTTTCTTCCCTTCCACGCGATTTTCCGGACTATGACGTCATCAAGGCCAAAACAGACGTCTTGTCTGAAATTGTTGTGCATATGCAGGTGATCACTTTGCAGGATAGTTTACAACATCTGGCCACACTCGATACAAGCCGCCTGTATGCCATAATCGATGGCATGATTGCCGAGTACGTAGCCGAGGAAGAACGTAAAGAAGCCGAAAGAGAAGAGATGGAGCAGGGAGGCGTTCAGTTTGTTGACCCGAACAAGAAAAGCAATAACCCGAATTTGAACACCGGGAAATGGTATTTTTATAATGCTGCCGCCATGGGTTTCGGACGATCGGAGTTTCAAAAAAAGTGGGGGACACGCAAGCTGGAAGACAATTGGCGTTTGTCGGATAAACAATCGGTAATGCAGTCGTTCGAAACAGATTTGACTGATGAGGCTGATCTAAATTCCGTCGACAGTACCGTGATATCAAAAAGCGGAAGCCCTAAGAATCGCAATTATTATCTGGCCGATATACCCAGAACAAAAGAACAAAAGGCAATTTCCGACAGCATGATGATTGAAGCGTATCATGCGCTTGGGTTTTTGTACCTGGAAGAACTGCGCGACTCTGTTACCGCTATGAACACGTACTCTACTTTTCAGGAAAAATATCCTGACAATCCCTATCGCCTCGAGGCCTGGTATGCGCTCTACAAATTGTATTTGGCCAAAAATCAAAATGAAGAGGCTGAGTTTTATAAAGGGTTAATTCTGAGCAACTACCCCGAAAGTGTATATGCCAATGTTATTCGCGATCCTGATTATTTTGTAAAACTAGCCCAGGAAAAAGGAGAAGCGGCTTCACTTTACGAAAAGGCCTACACCGCATTCAGTAAACAACAGTATCGGCGAGCCATTACTTACGCCGAGCGTGGTGTTGAGCTTAACCCTGAAGACACGACCCTTGTCCCCAAGTTTCTCTATCTCAGGGCTATGTCGCAAGGTGTGGTCGATGTGCCCGATAGCATGTATGCTTCACTCTATTATATTGCAGGCAAGTATCCTACAAGTTCAGTCGGGCCAATAGTTCGTTCGGTAATGAAAACACTGGAACAGGATTATGGCATGGGCTATGGAACAAAAGCCCCTGTGGCTAATGATTCGCTGGCCGCCCTTTTGGCAAATTACAAATATGATCCTAACGAAACACACCTTATAATTATAGTGGTAAGTTCAGAGGAAGTTAACTTGAATGCACTTAAAATAAGGATATCGGATTTTGATAAAAAATATTTCCAACTCATGCAACTTAAAGTTAAAAGCCTGATGCTTGACAACGATAGGTCGCTGGTTACGGTAGGGAATTTTAAAAATGAAGGAGAGGCTGGAAATTACCTACTCGCACTCAAAAACGACGAGTACGTGATGTCAGGAATAAAGGCCGATGATTTTAGGATTTTTTCTATTTCGATGAATAACTATCCGGTATTTTATAAGGATAAAAACGTGGAAGGGTACGAAATGTTTTGGAAGGAAAATTATCCTCAAAGATAGAATCAATGGTTGTCTTTAATAAGGTACTAAAGTGAAAAAAGTAAAAGCTGGTAATGGCGACAGTCAGGTGCCGAACATTATTGCTCAGGGCACAAGTATCACAGGTGATATTAAGAGCAACGGCGATTTTAGGATTGATGGTTTATTGGTAGGCACAATCGTGGCCAGTGGCAGAATCGTGATTGGAGAGACTGGTGAAGTAAAGGGTGATATTTCATGCCAGAATGTGGATATAAGTGGAAAAGTAACAGGGACTGTAACCATTGATGAACTTACCATGCTAAAAAGAACTTCACGTTTCGAGGGTAAAATCTCCACCACACGTCTGGCTATCGAATCCGGAGCGGTGTTTACCGGTGAATGTTTCATGGGTAGTATTAATTCCGTTGATGGAAACCAAAAACAAAAATAACCGCAAGAAGGCGGATAGTGCTTTAAAATTTTATGCCAAATACAGCACCTTAGCCTTTCAGATGATCGTGATCATCGTGGCAGGGGCTTTTGGGGGCAGAGCCCTCGATGGTTGGCTGGATCTGGGTTTTCCGGTTTTTACGCTTGTACTTACCCTTCTGGCTGTTACCGGAGCAGTGGTTTACGCCATGCGCGGCTTGTTTAACGATAAATAAACGATACAATGAAAAAAGACTTTGTGAATTTTTTTAAGGGCTTTTCCTTGTTTGTTGCCATTATAACCTTGGTTTCATTTGTGTTGGAAAGGTGGTTGCCCGAAGTAAAAATATCCGGTTATTGGATTTGGATTCTGCTTTTTCTTTATGCATTCACCCTATTTCTATATTGGCAGCTGTTAAAAGAGTTTCGAAGCCGCCTTTCGCGGTTCTCCAACACGTTGATGTTGGTTAATTTTGGCAAAATGATGCTCTACGTCCTGATTATCGGTGTGTTTTCATGGTTCAATCGACCAGAAGCACCTTCATTCGCCATTACTTTTTTAATATACTACGCTTTGATTACTTTCTTCGAGATCAGAAAACTACTCTCTCTAAAATAGTTTTTTTGTTGATTACCACCTGTGTTTCCCAACTACAGATGGCCTCCCGTGTCTCAATAGTTAAGTGTTTTGATTATAAATAAGACCTGATCGGTCAACAATATTTTTCAGACCCTTTGTGGTTTTAAATTATTAACTATTTTTAACACCTTGTTTAAAAAACGAATGTAATGGTTGTATCTGCTTCATTTGAAGATTATTTGTACATATTGGCAGGCGTGGTTTGGCTCATTTTTTCCTTTTATAAAGGTCAAAAGAAAAAGAAAACTACCTCCGAGACTTCTTCTCAGAGCGGAAAGAAATCCTTTTTTGAGTCGCTTGTAGAGGAATTTGATCAGGAAAAAGCGCCTGACCCCGTTCTTTATACTCCGCTGGAAGAAACTTTTTCAGGAGCCAATGCGCAGCAATTGGCCGAGGAACGACTTTTTTCTTACGATGATGCGGTAGAACTAAGCAACGAATATGAAACTTCTGTAGTCTATAAGGAAACGGAAGTGAAAAAAGTGGAAAAACCTCCGGTAATCTTGAGTAAAGTGGTTAAAAATCAAAAAAATAAAATACGGCAGGGATTCGATTTAAGAAAGGCAGTGATTTATTCTGAAATAATCAATCCGCGGTATTTCTGATTAGCATTTAAAAAAGTTCATTAATTAGGATAGAAGGTATTGTTAAATATTACTAAATTTACCGATTTTTAAGAAATAAGGACAATAATTGAATATAAATTTGAAGGTATGTTAAGAAATTTACTCCTTACGCTTGGTTTAATTCTCAGTTCGAGCGTTTTAATTTTCGCTCAACAGGGTGCATTACAGGGAAAAGTGATCGATAAAGACACCAAAGAGCCTATTCCTTTCGCCAATATTATTTTGGAAAACAAAGGATCGCAGGTGGGTGGTGCCACATCTGATTTCGACGGTAATTACCAGATTAAACCAATTCCTCCCGGGAAATATGATTTAAAAGCCACTTTCGTCGGATATCAGACTCAGTTGGTTCAGGGAATCACCATCGGGGGTGATAAGATTCGTTTTTACGATATCGAAATGTCATCTACCTCTGAGTTGCTCGAAACCGTAGAAATTGTTGATTACAAAGTGCCTTTGATCGACAAAGACCAAACGGCTTCGGGGGCAACCATTACCGCCGAAGAAATTTCAAAAATGCCTAACCGCAGTGCCAATGCCGTGGCCACCACCGTTGGTGGTGTGTTCTCACAGGATGGTGAGCGTGGTAGCGTGCGTGGTGCCCGCGATGACCAAACGGCTATGTATATCGATGGTATTCGGGTTATTGGTAACTCTAGTGTGCCTCAATCGGCTATCGAACAGGTAGACGTTATCCTGGGCGGTGTTCCTGCTCGTTATGGCGATGCTACCTCCGGGGTTATCAATGTAACCACCAAAGGTCCTGCCCGTGAATGGGGTGCCGGCGTTGAGCTGGAGTCTTCCCAATTCCTTGATGCCTTTGGCCATAACCGAATTGGATTTAATGTTATGGGTCCGTTAATCCGCGGAAGAAAAGATGCGCAGTCGTCTCTCATTGGCTTCTTCCTTGCCGGTGATATCAACATTAACCAGGATGGACGTCCCGCTTCTACCGGATTCTATCAGGTAAATGACGCCACCCTGGCAGCTTTACAGGAAAGCCCGCTCCGTCCTTCAGGAACAGGAACAGGTACTTTCGTGAATGGTGAGTTTTTACGCATGTCTGATCTGGATCATGTGAAAGCTTCGCCCAATACCGCACGCCAGACTTACAACTTTATTGGTAACATCAACATCAGAACCACCGAAACCATCAACTTGTCTGTTGGCGGTAGCTACTATTATTATAATGGTCGTTCGTACCGCTACAGCGCTACTTTAGCCAATTGGGATAAAAACACGTTGCAGACAAACACCAACTACAGGGGTTTCATCCGGTTTACCCAGCGCTTTCCCGTTGATCCGGAAAGCACTTCCTCTTTCCGTAACTTCTTCTATACCCTGCAATTTGACTATACCAAAGATAAAGGAGAATACGGCGATGCCAACCACTGGGATGAGTTGTTTAAATATGGTTATATCGGAAAATTCTCAACTTATAAAACTCCTACCTTTGAATTAGGCAACGATACCGTAAATGGTCAATACTACCAAAATGTGTGGTTACTTAACTCATGGGATTTCGATACCCTTGTGGAATGGAATGCCCGCGACATCAACCCACTAGTAGCTGAATATACTACCGACTACTACGGTATCTATGAAGGTGTACCGGAAGGACACTACCAAAACATCGACGATATCCTGTTAGGGGGTGGGTTGGTTAACGGAAGTACTCCGCAATCAATATATGGATTATACCAGGCACCTGGTACTAACCAGAGTGGTTATGGTAAATACAACAACGATCAATATAACATGCGGGCAGATGCTTCGCTGGATATCGGAAATCACGCCATAAAAATTGGTTTCCAGTACGAGCAACGCGTGAACCGTTATATCAATTATGCTCCAACTGGTTTGTGGAATTTGATTCGTGATGGAAAAGGGTTAACCAACTTCCACCTCCGTGAACTCGATAAAGACAACCCCGAAGTGATTTCTTGGGATGGCCACGTGGATACCATAGTGTATTACAGAAAATATGATGCCGCCTCACAACGCGAGTTTGATAAAAATTTGAGAATATTACTTGGTTTACCTGTCGATGGACTGGATTATATCGTGATGGACTCCTATGATTACAGCGATGGAACCATCGAATATTACGACAAAAATGGTGCAATACACACAGCAAACCTTAGCCCCGGCGATTTGAGTATCGGCCTGTTCTCACCCGATGAACTTTGGAATGATGGACTCTCTGCGATCGGCTACTCAGGTTATGATTACGAAGGAAATGTACTTTCATCACAACCCGCTTTTGAAGACTTTTTTGATAAAACGGATGAAAATGGAGTGCATACCCGCGATATTGGCGCTTTTCGCCCGATTTACCTTGCCGGTTATATTCAGGATCAGTTTGCCTTTAAAGATCTTATTTTCAACGTAGGTGTGCGTGTCGACCGTTTTGATGCCAACCAGAAAGTGCTAAGCGATCCCTTCCTGCTTTACCCTGCCTTTACCGTAGGTGAAATTGCCGGCGTACAGGGATTGGGTAACGTAAATCATCCTGATAACATGGGTTCTGATTTCGTTGTTTATGTTGACAAGGTGAAAGATCCTACCCGCGTGGTGGGTTACCGTAACGGATATGTGTGGTACAATGCCAATGGTATTGAGATTCAAGACCCAAGTGTTCTGGATGTGGGAAGTGGTATCTCACCGGCTTTAAAAAATCCCGATCAGGATCAGGTTGATATCACCTCTTTTAAAGATTATGATCCTCAGATCAACATCATGCCACGTATTTCATTCTCTTTCCCGATTTCGGACGAGGCTTTGTTTTTTGCTCACTACGATGTGCTCACACAGCGTCCTACCAGCAACGTGTTCTCTGATCCGTCAAGCTATTATTTCTTTAACAATATCGGGGGTACCATCAACAACCCTTCACTTGATCCTACCAAATCAATTGACTATGAATTAGGGTTTACACAAAAGTTAAGCAATACCTCATCGCTTACGCTGACAACTTTTTACCGTGAGATGCGTAACATGATTCAGATATACCGTTTCAACGGAGCTTACCCCAAGGACTACACCTCTTATAATAACCTCGACTTTGGTACAGTTAAAGGGCTTACCGCTGAATATGATTTGCGTCGTACCAACAATGTACGTCTGCGTGCCTCCTATACCCTGCAGTTTGCCGATGCGACTGGAAGTTCAACTACCACCGCCGCTTCGTTGCTTGCAGCCGGATTGCCTAACTTGAGGTCGACCTTCCCAATGCCTTGGGACAGACGCCATGCTTTCAATATTTTGATTGATTACCGTTGGGCTTCCGGAAAATCATACGATGGTCCGCGTATCAACCGCGATAAAAGTGGAAAAGCTCCTGTTGACATTCTACAGAATACCGGCTTTAGTTTAACCATCAATGGAGGTTCGGGAACACCTTATACCGCTTCACGAAATGTAACCTCTCCGCTTTCAGGTGGAAATAACTTACTTCGTGGTACTTACGGTGGTTCCAGGTTACCTTGGCAGTTCCGCCTCGACTTGCGTGTCGACCGCGACATTTACTTCAATTTGGGTAAATCGAAAGGCGACAATGCGAAAAAAGCTTTTATGAATGTTTACCTACAGGTGCTTAACTTGCTGGACACCAAAAATATCATCAATGTTTATCCGTATACCGGTAATGCCAATGATGATGGATATCTTACCGCTCCCGAGTGGCAACGCCAGATCAACAACCAGGTGGATCCCACTTCGTTCAGGGAATTATACAGCATTTTTGTTGATAATCCCGGTAACTACAGCACACCACGCCAGATACGACTGGGACTTACGTTTAACTTTTAATCAGTTGTGAATTTTAATCTGGGAACAGTTATTTAGAAAGTAAAATTATATTATCATGAAGAATATATCTCGAGTTTTAGTGATCGTTTTTATTTCGGCCCTTTTTTCGAGTCAGTTAGCAGCTGAAGAATACCATGGAGATACCAAACAAACCAGCAATATCAAGCAAACTACTGCAGGTTGTTCTCCGGCTGCTGCTTACGATTGGCTGGATATTAATAATGTACGCGCCCGTATCAATACCGGGGGCGATATGTGGTGGGATTTGCCCGGTGGTGTAGGATCAAAGTATTTTATTCCTGCTGACGGGTCAGCGACGTCCATGTTCTCCGGTTCGTTATGGATTGGTGGTCTCGATATCAACAACCAGCTCAAACTGGCTGCCCAGCGTTACCGCCAGGTGGGTATCGACTATTGGACTGGCCCACTAACCATTGACGGTACTGCCGCCATTGACGAAGGAGTATGTGCTCAGTACGACCAGTTTTTTAAGATTACCCGCGCCGAAGTAGATGAATTTCTGGCGCATTGCGATCCGATAACAGGGGCGTTTATCCCAAGTGATGAATACCAAATACCTCAATCTATCCTGGATTGGCCCGCTCATGGCGATGTTGGAGCAGGACAGAGCTATTATCTGGCTCCCTTTTATGATGTGCTGGGTGATGGAGAATATGATCCTTATACAGGGGATTATCCTTATTACGATATAGATAACAGCTTGTGTCATACCGATGTAAGAACTGCCGAAGAGGAGTTTGAAGGTACCGTTGTTGGGAGTATCCTGGCCGACCAAGTGATAAAAGGTGACCAAACCTTGTGGTGGGTGTTTAATGACAAAGGCAACATACACACCGAAACAACAGGATCGGCTATTGGTCTCGAAATTCGTGCCCAGGCTTTTGCTTTTGCCACCAACGACGTGATTAATAACATGACTTTTTACAGTTATGAAATTATAAACAGATCAACTTTTGAATTAACTAAAACTTATTTCTCACCTTGGGTGGATACCGATCTCGGTTACGCCCGGGATGACTTTGTCGGATGTGATGTTGGCCGTGGATTAGGGTATTGCTACAACGGAAAAGCTGTTGACGGAAACGGTGAACCGGAATCTTATGGCGATCAACCACCTGCAATCGGAGTCGACTTCTTCCAAGGACCTTATATGGATCCGGATGGTTACGATAACCCATCCTATCTGGGCGATAGCAGCCATGGTCCTACTTTTAGCGGAAGTTGTGAAATTGTTACCCAAGATGGTCAGTTACGCAACATGACCTATATAAAAGAAGGTAACTATGTAACCGAAAATACCATTGTACGCTCTGCGGCTATCAATGGTGTGAATTTTGGTAACGGCATAAAAGATGATGAACGTTTTGGAATGCGCAGATTTGTTTACCATAACAACGGTGGAAATGCTAACCAGAGCGACCCTTCGATAGCGCCTGAATATTACAACTATTTACGTGGTATATGGAAAGACAATACCAAGATGCTTTACGGCGGTACTGCCCACATCAGTGGAGCGGGTACAGTTGGTCCCGAGTGTGATTTCATGTTCCCTGGTGATAGCGACCCTTGTAACTGGGGTACAGGTGGTATCCCACCAAATGGTGGATACAACCAGGATGGATTTTACTGGACAGAAGAAACCGGCGACAATGGTTCACCAAACCCACCTGAGGACAGGCGTTTTATGCAGTCTGCCGGTCCTTTTACACTGAAATCAGGTGCAGTAAACTACATCACCGTGGGTATTCCATGGGCTCGCGCCACATCAGGTGGTCCTTTTGCATCCGTTGAACTTCTTCGTGTTGTTGACGACAAGTGTCAGGCGCTGTTTGATAACTGTTTTAAAGTAATCGATGGCCCATCAGCACCAGATTTGGCCTTTGTTGAACTGGATGAACAACTTATTGTTTACATCTCTAACACTCCAGCTTCAAACAACTACCGCGAGCTGTATGCTGAATGGGATCCAAACATTATTCAACCACTACCACAACCTCCGGGATCTGATCCGCTGCGTAGTGACTCAATTTATCGCTTCGAAGGATATCAAATCTTCCAGTTGAGTGGACCTACCGTTAGTGTGGATGAATTGCACGACGCCGATAAAGCCCGTTTAGTGGCACAATTTGATATCAAGAACGGTGTTACCAAACTTGTGAACTATTACCAGGACGATGCTGTTGGTGGAAGTGTGCCGATAGTAGAAGTAGATGGTGGAGATAATGGCATACGACATTCGTTTGTGCTTACGCAAAATGCGTTTGCCACTGGTGACGTTACTTTGGTGAATAATACCCAATATTACTACATGGCTCTGGCTTATGCATATAATAATTACCTTACCTATGCTCCCGGACCTGTTACTTACCTTGGTCAAACGCGTCCTTATTTATCGGGACGTAAAAACATCAAGACCTATACGGCAATGCCTCATAAAACTGTCAACGGACTTGTCATCAACGGCAATTATGGTGAACAACCACAAATTACCCGTATTGCTGGTAACGGTAACGGAGGTATGACATTGGAATTCACTGAAGAAACCATTGAAGAAATTTTGTCAAAATCACCGGCCAGTGCCGACAACCCTTTCGGATCGCCGGATTATCCTATAGCGTATAACCCGGTTTATAAAATCAATGCCGGTCCATTAAACGTTAAAATAGTTGATCCGCTTACCGTTGTAGATGCTGAGTATATTTGGTGGGTGGATACCCTTTACAGTGTTCTTATTGGTGATGTGACCAAACGTCCGGAATTGTTTGGAGACACTACGCATGTGGATGTGGCCAAATGGAATTTAGTTAACGTTGAAACCGGCGAGACAATTGAAAGTGATACCACTATTTTAAATGAGTATGAGCAGCTGTTCCTTGATAAAGGTTTCTCTATCAATGCAGTTCAGCCATATAATCCCGGCCCTATACCTGTAGGGAAAGTGAATGTTGATAATACCTTGCAAGTAGCCCACGAAGTGCTCGCCTCAAACAATGGATTGATTGAATCAAGCATTGTGTATGCTGACAGTTCAAAACAGTGGCTAACGGGTGTGGAAGACTATGATCTGCCAGGATTCCCATTGAACTGGATTCGCTCAGGTACCTATAAAGATGGCGACAACCCAAGCTCGAACGACTGGGATATGTCTACCTCACCTGATAACCCATGGGATCCGGAAGGAGCTTATGAAAAAATTCTAAAAGGCACATGGACTCCATACGGACTGGCCGCTTACGGAAATAACTGGGCACAGGGATCGCAAAGTACGGTTGGGCCAGCCTTCAGCGATGCATCGAAGCGAGTTTCAAAGATGGCAGATATTGCCAGCGTTGATATAGTCTTTACACCGGATAAAACGAAGTGGACACGGTGTCCGGTTATTGAGGCCAGCTATTTCCAGGAATTGGCTGAAGGAGAAGCACCCCGGTTTGCTTTTAGGGCTTCCCCCTCTGTTGATAAAGATGGAAATCCTGCTATATTGGGCTCAGGACCAAGTGACAACCCCAATGATCCTAATTACATAAGTGATCATGGAATGGGATGGTTCCCCGGTTATGCGATTAATCTGGAAACCGGTGAGCGCTTGAATATGATGTTCTCTGAGGATTCATACCTGGTAGCGCACAATGGCCGCGATATGTTATTCAATCCTTCTGAGCGCAACCTGGACCTGACTGGACCTGACCAAGTTCTTGATCCTAATATTTTCTCTGGAACAAATTTTGAACCTGTTTTTGGTGGAAAGCATTATGTATACGTAATGGATCACAGAACCGTTGAATTCGGACCTAACAACATGTTCCGTTTTGATATGCCTGCCTATGATGCCGGTGCCTACTCGGCTGTGGTACTCGACACGCTGTTTACCTCACCACTGAAGTACCTCACTAGCAGCTTCTATGGCTTGGCCATGTATACAGGTATTCCGATGGCTGTTAAAGGACAGGAATGGTTGTCGAACGAGGTTAAGATCAAGATCAGGGTAAGTAAACCATACAAAAAGGGTTACAGCAGCCTTGCTCTGGATACCATTTATCCAGGTATGGATGTAAATAATTTCTTCCCGATGTATGAGTTTTCCACCAAGGGCTTACAAACTGAATTCAGAGATACCGAAAAAATTCAAACGGATCTGGATATCATAAGGGTCGTTCCGAACCCCTATTACGCTTATTCTGCCTACGAAAGGAATGCGCTTGATAACAGGGTTAAGATCACCAATTTGCCAGAGAAATGTACCATCACCATTTATACTGTTAGTGGACTTAAGGTGAAACAATTTACCAAAGACTCACCCGACACAACTATTGAATGGGATTTGACGAACTTTGCTTCCGTGCCAATTGCCGGTGGTGTGTATTATGTACATATAAAATCGTCAGATGGAGAGAGAGTAATAAAGTGGTTCTGCATCACACGTGTACCTGACTTAAATACTTTCTAATAGCAAATAATATCTGATAGAAACGAGAATTAAAGTATATAGAACATGAAAACTCTTTATAAATACCTGAGCGTTGTCCTGATAGCAGCTTTCATTGTACCGGCAACCGTTACACTGAAAGCAGGAAACAAAGACAGAACCGGCCAGGCGGGAGCTACCGAACTATTAATTAATCCTTGGGCCAGAAGCAGCGGCTGGGGAAGTGCTAACATGTCGCGCGTGCGTGGCCTCGAAGCGATGTGGGGAAATGTGGCCGGAACGGCTTTTACAGGCCGAACCCAACTCATCTTCGCCAATACGCAGTGGCTTAAAGGTACAGGTACCAACATCATGGCCTTTGGTTTTAACCAGCATGTGGGCGAAACCGGAACATTAGGTATCCAGGTGATGTCGATGACTTTCGGTGAAATCGATATTACAACCGTGGACAATCCTGATGAACCACAGGGTACTTATAAACCTAACCTGATGAATATCGGACTGTCGTATGCTAAGGCTTTTTCCAATAGCATCTACGCCGGGGTATTAATCAAAGTTATTTCCGAGTCTATCGCCGATGTGAGTGCTGTAGGTGTCGCCATTGATGCCGGTATACAATATGTTACCGGTGCTCAGGAGCAGATATCCTTCGGTATAGCATTGAAGAATGTCGGGCCTAAAATGAATTATTCAGGCGACGGATTGTCAATTCGTACCATGCTGAGTGGACAGGATGATATGTCTACCCTCGAACAACGTTCCATGTCGTTCGAAATGCCCGCCCAGCTTAATATCGGAGCGGCTTATGACTTCTTATTCCCGAAAGACTATCGCCTTACCTTAGCCGGAAACTTCACCTCTAACTCCTTTAGCCGTGATCAGTTTTCAGGTGGTCTTGAGTTTAGCCTGAAGGACTATGTTCAGCTTCGTGGTGGGTATACCTACGAGCAGGGAATGTTCGAAAACACCTTGGATGTGGAAAATACTAACATCAACAATGGAATCAGCGCTGGTTTATCCGTGCAGGTTCCGTTGAAGAAAGAGTCAGGAAGTTATATCGGTATCGACTATTCCTACCGTGAATCGAAAGCCTTTAGTGGTAACCATTCAATAGGTATTATATTTAATTTTTAATAAGATAGC
>DJVY01000176.1 GCA_002440885.1 Bacteroidales bacterium UBA6244 | reverse complement strand
GATCAAGCTGAAATTATCGTGCCCGCCGGAAAGGTTTTCTTTGAAGTTGTTGAAATTACCAGAGAATAATTCATATGGCTACTATTTTCACCAAAATAATTCAAGGCGAAATTCCGGCATGGAAAATCGCTGAAGACGACAACTTTCTTGCTTTCTTGGACATTAACCCCTTGGCCAAAGGTCATACGCTGGTGATACCAAAAAAGGAAATTAGCTATATCCTCGATATGCCTGATAACGATTTGCAGGGACTGATTGTTTTTGCCAAAAAAGTAGGACAGGCTATCGAGAAAGTTGTTCCCTGCAAACGCATGGGGTTAACGGTTATCGGACTAGAAGTGGCCCATACGCACATCCACCTTATCCCGATCAATACCATTTATGATATGGATTTTAAGCAGCCAAAACTGAAATTCCAACCCGACGAATTTAAAAAACTCGCCGAGCAAATTAAAGCTGCAATCGAAACCGAATAGGCTGTAAACACTACAGTATATCAAGCCGGGGCTATCATTTTGCTCCGGCTTTTTTATTTCCGGTGAATAGCTTTTATCTGGCAGCAAACGTTTGAAAATTGACTTGCAGATAGTCTAACTGATTCGCACTTGGCTACTCCTGTTTTTTATTGAACCTTAACCATGGTCAAATTGCGGCGTGTCTAAATATCCTTAATTTTGCCATTAATTGTTCCCATGCTTATTGTTTTGGGATTGAATAAAGGAAAGTAAAAAATTAATATTGTCATAAATGAAAAGAGTTTTGCTTGCCACAGGTGGTGGCGATTGTCCCGGTCTTAATGCTGTGATACGTGCCATTGTGCATCGTGCCTCTCAGGAAAATGATTGGGAAGTGTTGGGAAGCATGCAGGCCTTTAACGGGATACTTCGTGAACCCACTGAAATAGTTGTGCTGGATAATAAAAAGGTTGCAGGAATCCACTTTCAGGGTGGAACTATTCTGGGGACGACCAACAAAGGAGGTCCATATGCCTGGCCTGTTAAAGACAATAAAGGCAATTGGAGCACCGACGACCGCTCCGACGAGATGATTCGTAAGTTACGTCATATGCATGTTGATGCTGTTATTAATATAGGTGGTGATGGATCGCAGCGTATTTCTGAACGACTCTTCCGGCAAGGCCTGAATATTATTGGTGTTCCAAAAACCATCGATAACGATTTATCAAGTACCGACAGTACTTTCGGCTTTCAAACAGCTGTGGAAATTGCTACCGAAGGAGTCGATAAACTGGTAACTACAGCTGCCAGTCATAACCGCGTTTTTGTGATGGAAGTCATGGGACGCGATACAGGCTGGATTGCCTTAAATGCTGCGGTGGCCGGAGGTGCTGAGGTGTGTTTGATCCCGGAAATTCCTTATGATGTTCACAAAGTAAAACAGGCCCTCGACCGTCGTTTTACAAACGGACGCGGTTTTGCCGTCATCGTGGTGGCCGAAGGTGCTCATGCCAAAGGTAAGGGACTGGTGACCAAGGAAAACAAAGAGATTGCATACGAAAATATTAAACTAGGGGGGATCAGCCGCGAATTGATTCGCCAATTGGAAGAAATTGGATTTGAACACGATATGCGCGAAACCATACTTGGCCACCTGCAACGTGGTGGTGTACCCATTGCCTACGACCGTGTGCTCTCGGCACAGTTTGGCGTAAAAGCCATGGAAATGGCCATCGAAGGTGATTTCGGTAAAATGGTAGCCTACCGCCATCCTGATTTCGTTTCAGTTCCTCTGGCTGAGGCCATTGCTAAACCAAATCTGGTTACTATGGACAATGCCCTTATCCGCACGGCTAAAGGTTTGGGCATCTGTCTGGGTATTTAATTCCGTCAATACAGAAAAAATATTTGATGATAATGTAACCTCAGTCTTTGAGGTTACATTTTCTTTTTTATTTTTGTTCTAAATTAACTTAACAATTATCATGGAATCAATAGACTCATTAACAACCCAAGCGCCGGCTTTGATGGCATGGCTTTCTGACAAAGGATTAGAATACGGGCTTAAGCTGCTTATGGCTTTGGTGGTTCTCATCGTAGGCTTTCGTATTATTAGCTTCATTTTGAAGCAAATGTCCCGTTTAATGGACCGCAACGATATGAATGCATCACTTAAAACTTTCTTAAGGAGTTTTATTGGGATCATACTGAAAATTCTGGTCATTATTTCAGCTTTAAGTATTGCTGGTGTCGAGATGACCATCTTTGTGGCCATCATGACTGCGCTCTCCGCTGGTTTTGCCTTCGCTATGAATGGCACGCTGTCGAACTTTTTTGGAGGAGCAATGATCTTGTTCTTTAAACCTTTTGAGGTGGGAGATTTTATTACAGCTCAAGGTTTTTCGGGAACGGTTAAAGAGATTCAAATCTTTTTTACCCTGCTTACCACCCCCGACAACAAGACCATTCTTATCCCCAACGGTGGCCTTTCGAATAATCCGTTGATCAATTTTAGTAAGCAGCAAACCCGTCGTGTCGACTGGGTTTTTGGTATCGCCTATGGCAACAGCTACGATGACGCTAAAGCCATGATTGCTAAATTCGTTGAAGAGGATAAGCGGATTCTGAAAGATCCTGAACCTTTTATCGGACTTGGTGAAATGGCCGACAGCTCGGTTAATATTACCGTCCGCGCTTGGGTGGCTCCGGATGATTACTGGGATGTGTTTTTCCAGATGAACGAGCGTTATTATAAAGAATCCGGAAAACATGGATTAAGCATACCTTTCCCACAAATGGATGTACATTTGGATAAAGCATAAACTAAAACCAATCATCATGAAAACAGGATTATTGTTCGCCTTTCTATTATCCGCCTCATTGCTTGTGGCTCAATCCAACAAAGCCTATGTAACTTCCGGCGGTGAAATGATATTTTCTTTTGCCAGTATCGACCATAACGGGTCTTCCTCCGGAAATATCATGCGGTGGTCTCCGGCTTTTAATATCCAGGTTTTTGGGAATTATGATTTAAACAAAAACTTGGGGCTTATTTTTGGTGGAGCCATACGCAACGTGGGGTTTATTTATGAAGACCCCAACGCTAGTGGAGTTAAAAAGAAGTTTAGGAATTATAACCTGGGAATTCCGGTAGGGTTTAAGGTCGGAAACCTTGAAAAGTTCTTTTTCTTTGGCGGCTATGAGATAGAATTTCCGTTTAATTACAAGGAAAAGACTTTCATTAATGAACAAAAAACAAAATTCAATGTTTGGTTCAGTAGCCGTGTCCCTGCATACTATCACACGGTTTATGCCGGAGTTCAGTTTCCTTATGGCATCAGCCTTAAATTCAAATATTACCTAAGTGAGTTTTTCAACCAGAACTATACTGAAAACGACGGCACACAGCCTTATAAAGGCTTAAAAGCCAATGTGTTTTATTTTTCAATAAGCACATCGCTATTCAAGGGCTACGACATGTACATAAAGGAGTCAGGTCGAAAAGACATGGACCAGTATTAAAAAAAAGCGGGTTTAACCCGCTTTTTTAATATAATCCTTTAACTCTGGGAATTCCTGCAATAAAGTCTTTTAAATAATAAGGCTCAAAATAGGCCGTATCGGTAAACTGATCTGACAGGTAGTGTGCATGCGCGAGCACGGCGATCCATTTAGCTGAGGGAGCAAAGTTGTTAACAAAAACTGCATTCTTGTGATGTCCCAATATGGGTTGGCATTTAGCCGCTCCATCACCTCCAAAAACGATGGGGTGGTTTTGCAAATACGGATCAAAAGAGTTTTCGTCTATAATGGTGGCTTGTACAGGCTGTATAACCTGTAGATCATGGTTAAAAATCTCGTTGTAAACCTCCATTCGTCGGGCATCTATCATCGGGCAAAACAACACATTATCAGTCGATTGTGTTTGGTTTAACAAGCCCAGCGCCATGGCCTTAAGCGATGATACAGCGATTAATGGAATGTCGAGGGCGTAGCAAAAACCTTTGGCCGTAGAAGCTCCAATACGCAATCCGGTATACGAACCCGGTCCCTGACTTACTGCCACAGCCTGTAAATTAGAAAAAGTGAGATCGGATTCGGCTAAGGCTTTTTCGCATAACAAAGTAATTAGCTCCGCGTGTGAATTAGAAACATTGGTTTCCATAAGCGAAGTCAGGACTCCGTTTTTTGACACAGCGACCGAGCAAATCTGGGTGGATGTTTCTATGCTAAGTATGTTGACCAATGTTGCAGCGATTAATCGTTATCCGACTTAAACAAATCTTCAAGGGGTGTTTTTTCAACGGCATCTCCATTTTTCAGTGTTTTGGAAACAGCCCGATAAGGCGCAGTAATCACTTCCTGATCTTTTTGCAGACCACTTTTTATTTCGATATACATATTGTCCTGAACTCCGGTGGTTACTTTTTGGAGTTTAGCTATGCCGTTATCATACAGAAATACATATTCAATAATTTCTTTTTTGGTCTCAGTATTGCTTTTCTGCGCATCGTTTTCATCTTTTCCCCGATTTTCTTCTCTCAGTTCGCGGGCTGATTTCACGCGGCCGGAACTGTCGGCGCGTGTGGTTACAGCCTGAATGGGCACAGTAAGAACGTTTGCAGCGGTTTCAGTTTCAATTTCAACGGTAGCTGACATCCCCGGACGGAAAGGCGAGGCGATGTAGCTGTCGGGTTTGATCAGGTCTTCGTACGATTCTTTAAGCATCCTTATTTTAACATCGAAATTGGTTACCTGATCGGCACTTACGCCGGTGGTGTTGGCCGAGGTGGCTATTTCAGTCACCAGTCCTTTAAACTTCCGGTTTAGATAAGCATCCACTTCAATGGTGGCGGTGTCGAGCATGCTAACGCGGACGATGTCGTTTTCATTTACTTCTACGTTTACTTCAAGCACATCCAGGTTTGCGATGCGCATGATTTCTGTTCCGGCCGAAAAAGTAGAAGCGCCTGTAACCCGCTCTCCCACTTGCACATTGAGCGTAGAAACCGTACCATCGTTAGGTGCAAAAATCGTTGTGCGGTCAAGGTTTTCTCTGGCTTCCTTTAAACTTGCTCTGGCGCTGCTTACCTGAAACTGACTTGATTTATAGCTTTCTTTTGCTGCCGTAACATCGGCTCTGGCTACTTCAAAATTCGATTTGGCCGCATCGAAGTCGGCTTGCGAAACTACCCCTTTGTCGAACAGTGTTTTGCTGCGATCGAAGTCGAGAGAGGCCTTGTTAAACTGCGATTCGCTCTGCACAAGCCTTGCTTTGGCGTTGGCTTCGTTGGCCTGAGAGGTGTTTAAGGCGGCTTCTGTTTTTTCGTAAGCTGAAATGTAAATCTCCGGATCGATGCGCGCTAATTTGTCGCCTTTTTCAACAAACTCGCCTTCTTTTACCATAAGTTCCACGACCTCACCTGAGATATAGGGGCTGATTTTTACGTCTTTCGCCGGTTGAATTTTTCCGTTTGCGGACACCGTCTCAACAATTTTTCTGGCTGTTACTTCTTCTGTTGCTACTTTTACGCTACGGGAGTCTTGTCCTTTTTTTACGGCCAAAACCACTATGAATGCAACGACAGCTACAGCAACTATGCCGATCCATATTTTTTTGTTCTTCGATTGAGCCATTTCCTTGCGGTTTTTTGATGTGTTAATAACGGTAAAAGTACAATATTATGGATAATTGAAAACAGCTCGCAGCTTTATTTGATGGTGACGTTGGCTATATCGTTTAAAGTAAGACTCTTGCCCAGGTAGAAATCGAGAATTTTGGTTTTAAAGATGTAGTCGAATTTGGAAGAAACCAAATCCGATTCCGCGTTAGCCAGTTGTATTTTCGATACATTGTAGTCTGTGGAGTTCACCATGCCTACATTAAATTTTTCTTCGGTGTATTTAAAAGCTTCTCTGAAGGCCTCAACACTTTTCTTGCGGGCAAGATAGGTTTGGTAGGCGGCCATCGCGTCGGCGTGAGCCGATTCGATGTTTTTGCGCAACCTGAGCTTTTCGGCCTGTAGATTTAAGTCGACAGTTTCCTGGTACATCTTGGTCTGGTTGATGTTTGTGGATACCTGATAGCCGTTGAAAATAGGGATGTTTAAACCAAAAAACAGGTTTCCGGCGCGGTTGTCCTTAAGCTGTTGATCGAAGGGTTTGGTGTCACCAAAAATTGGAAATTTTTCGGGTTCGGGTGTGTAACCGATTATTTCCAAAATCTGGCGTGAATATTGCGACCCGTATGATCCGGAGGCGTAGAGTCTTGGGCTTCTCATTCCTTTGGCGATACTCAGACTTCTTTCGGCACTGAGCACCTGGTACTCGGCACTTTTTATCTCAGGCATCAACGTTACCGACTTATTATAAATCATTTCGGCCGGAAGTAAGGTAGGGGCTCCTGTGATTTCTAACTCCGGTTTTTGGATGTCAAATTCAACGGAGGCTTCCAGATCCAGTAACTGCATCAGATCAAGATAGGCCAGCATAAGCCTGTTTTGAGCGCTTACCAGGTTGGCTTCTTCGCTTGCTCCTTGTGCCTGGATGTCGTACAAACTCCCTCTCGCTACGGAGCCGGCCTCCACCTGTTTTTGTGTGCGGTTGATCTGATCTTGTGAAATTTCTACTTGTCGTTCGGCATTTTTTACCAGTTCAATGTTGAACAAAATTTGGAGGTAACCGGCTGCCACATTCAGCGACATGTCGTTCCTTATCTTATCTGAGTTGTATTTCGTGGCCAGGTAGTCGAATTGCGTTTTTCTTATGGTGTTAATCTTTTGAAGCCCGTTGAAAAGGGTAACGTCTGTGCTTGCCCCAAAACTCGAATTGTCTGACTGCTGATCTTCGTATAAGTTGGTCTGGGGGTCAGGGTTTCTACCAAAGTTATACGATTGTGAAGCGCTGGCATTAAGGGTGGGCAATAAGTCCAACTTGCTTTGTAACCTGTCGTCATCAGCCGACTCCACTTCAATGATGCTCTTTTTTATATCGATGTTGTTTTCGTAAGCGTAGTTGATACACTCTTCCAGCGACCAGCTTTTTTGTCCTACTACCTGATTTACTGACAAGACCAGAAAGAGAACAGCCAAATATTGGATTGCAGATTTATTCATTCTTGTATTTTTTTTTAATTCTAACTAGTCCACTAAAAATGTGCCACAAATATAAGGCTTTGAACGCCAATACCCTAATTAATAAACGTTAAATGTGACAGCTGACAAATGTTCGGTACGCAACAAATAATGTTCGAAAACGTGCAGTATAAGTCGTTGTGGTGGCTTTTCTTCAAAATTGTTGTTGCTATCGGTATTTCAAACGGAAATTTAGCGGGGCTATTATCCGAATAACCTGATTTATCCTTATTTTTACGCAATAATTCGCTTAATATGAAACGACTTCTTGTTTTGGTTCTGGCTTTGTGTGTTTTTTTCGTTAAGTCGGAAGCGCAAACCATGGCCGACACCCTCGATGTGTTGCATTATTCCATCTTTATTCATGAAATTAATACAGCCGATCAAACGATAAATGCTTCTGCTGATATAACTTTTGTAACCAAAGCCGACAATCTGACCCAAATCCCTTTTCATCTGCAGGATTTAGCTGTTGATTCGGTAATTGTCGAAGGGCAGCCATATCTATTTAATCAGCAGGAAAAACTGATGCACATCCTGTTTTCTTCGCCATTAGCGGCTAACGATACCATTATGGCCTCCATTTTCTACCATGGGCAGCCGTTTCACGAGAATTGGGGAGGTTATCATTTCTCGGGCGATTACTCGTTCAACCTGGGCGTGGGATTTGAGTCTATTCCGCACAACCTGGGAAAGACCTGGTTTCCATGCGTGGATGATTTTACCGACAGAGCTACTTACGACGTGTATACCACTTTGAGCGACGATCTAACAGCCACTGGAGGTGGACTTTTAACCTCTGTTACCGATCATGGCAATGGAAAAAAGACCTGGCATTGGACTATCACCCACGAGATTCCTACTTACCTGGTTTCGGTAGCTACAGGAGACTATATTCTCTATAAGGACAGTTATATTGGAATAGCTGATACCATCCCCATCGAAATTTATACACGCCCGGCTGATACGGGAAAAGTAAGTGGCTCGTTTGTCAACCTGCATGCCATCATGGATATTTTTGAATCCCATTTTGGAGCCTATCCTTTCGGGAAAATCGGCTATACAGGAACGGCCATCGGGGCTATGGAACATGCTGGTAACATTGCATACCCCCATTTCGCCATCAATGGAGGGACTTCCTACGAATCGCTTTACACACACGAGTTGTCGCATATGTGGTTTGGCGACATGGTGACTTGTTCAACAGCCGAGGACATGTGGATAAACGAAGGATGGGCTACTTTTTGTGAGCTTTTCTATTTGGAGGATCTATATAGCCGCGAGAGTTTTATTGCCACCATGCGCGCCATGCACAAGGAAATGTTGCTCAAAGGACACGTAACCGACGGAGGATACTGGGCGCTCAATAATGTGCCTCAGGAAGTGACGTACGGAACAACCTCTTATGACAAAGGCGGGACTGTTGTGAACGCCTTGCGCGGTTATCTGGGCGATTCGTTGTTTTTTGAAACAGTGAAGGCTTACCTGGCTCATTTTGCTTATCAGTCGGTTTCTTCAGAACAGATGCGCGACTTTATAACGGATTTTACAGGTATAGAGATGAACGGATTCTTCGATGCCTGGGTGTTTACTCCCGGCACTCCACACTTCTCTATCGACTCAACCACCATTGTTGCTGTAGGAGATGATTTTCAGGTGGATATTTTTTTACAACAGAAGTACAAAGGAGCAGATTTTCTGGCTCAGGATGTGGTGGTTCAGGTGGGGTTCATGGACGAAAATTTTCATTTTGTAACGGATACAGTTCACTTTTCCGGGGCTACAGGCCATTCGGTAAAATATGTTGACTTCAATCCGGTGGCGGTGATGATTGATCCGTTTGAAACAGCCTGCGATGCTACCACCGACAGTTATCGGATTTTTACTGAACCACAGGAATACGCCTACCCCGATGCCTATTTTAAACTGTATCTGGATGCCTGTACTGATTCATCCTTGTTGCGCGTAACACACCATTGGGCTGCCCCTGACAGCTTAAAAACTCTGATCGAAGGATTGCGGTTGTCGCCTTATCGCTATTGGCAAACTGAAGGATTAACGGGTGAAGATTTTCAGGCGCGAGGACGGTTTTATTTCAGTCAGGGTGGTTATCTCGATGGAGACTTGATTACTTCAGATAATGACTCGGTGGTCATGCTATACCGTGAAAACGCGGCTGACGAATGGCATATGGTACCTCAGGAACTTATTGGAACCTGGATGATCGGTTATATTTTTGTCGAAAACCTACAGATGGGAGAATATACGCTGGCTGTATGGGATAAAACCATCGTTTCTGCGTCCGGCATGACTGATAAAAGTGATCGCGTGTTGGTTTTTCCAAATCCTTCGCATGGCGATGTGCACTTTAAATTCCCTGATTCAGGGCGTTATGAGGTAGTGCTTACTGATGAGTCTGGCCGCAACATTGGGTCTTTCTTTTCATCCGATAACGAAGCCACATGGAAGCCTAAATATCCGGTACAAGGTATGTTTGTGGCATCGGTTTATAGAAATGGCAAGTTGGTAACCACCAAAAAAATCCTCTTGCAGTAGATCGTTGCGCCGGATTGTTATCTGCCCTTTT
>DJVY01000103.1:793-7457 GCA_002440885.1 Bacteroidales bacterium UBA6244 | reverse complement strand
AGTTTTGTTTACCGTATTCAGGGAACGAACACTTTTGTTTCGTATCATCTTAAAAACGAATACGATACCCAACGCCTGCATGTGGACATCGAGCTGGTAAACAATGATGTGTTGGATGTGGAGGCCTTTAAAAACTGGCGCGAAGAGTTTAAAACGGCCGGGTTTATTTTGGAAGAGGGTAAATATATTTGTGGATGGGAAGTGGAGAAAATGTCAAAATCAAAGCATAATGTCCAAAACCCTGATGCACTAATCCAGAAATATGGAGCTGACACCCTCCGCCTTTACGAAATGTTTCTTGGTCCTTTGGAACAGGATAAACCTTGGGATACCAATGGAATTGAAGGGGTGTTCAGGTTTTTTAAAAAGCTCTGGAGGCTTTATTTCGACGACAACGACCAACTGATTGTTGAGGACGAAAAACCTGAGAAAGAGGAATTGAAAATCCTGCACAAGACCATAAAAAAGATTCACGATGACATTGGGCGATTTTCTTTCAATACCGGTGTTAGTGCTTTTATGATTTGCGTGAACGAACTATCTGATTTAAAATGTCATAAAAAGGAGATTCTTGAACCTCTCGTCTTGCTTTTAGAACCTTATGCTCCGCATGTTGCCGAAGAACTTTGGGAATCACTGGGACATCAGGGCAGTGTGAGTTGTGTTGCCTTTCCGGAGTTTGATGAACAATATTTAACTGAATCTGTTTTTCAATATCCGGTATCGTTTAATGGTAAAATGCGTTTTAAACTTGAGCTGCCCGCCGACATGGCAGTAAAAGAGATTGAAAAGGCTGTGCTCGACGCCGATGAAACCAAAAAGTGGCTCGAAGGCAAACCCGTTCGGAAAATTATCGTTGTGCCCAAACGGATTATTAATATTGTGGTTTAACTATTTCATAGCGCAAGTAATGCGGGATACCATTCTTTTACTTAGGTTTGCGTTATGAAAAGAATGGGTTACTTTTTTGTCGGATTTATTTTCTGTTGGTTTTCATCGCCGTTGTTTGCTCAGGACACCCTGATAAACAACGCTTTTAAAACCGGAGAAAGACTTGAGTACCGTGTGTATTATCATTCAGGTGTCGGAAATTTAACTGCAGGGGAGGCCATTCTCACCGTCGAGGACTGGACGGAAAAATACACAGGCAACGATAAAACGGTTTTTCATATCACGGGTAAAGGAAATTCGTTGGGGCTGTTCAATTTCTTTTTCAAGGTTCGCGACAAGTTTCAGTCCTATGTCGATAAACAAACCCTGCTTCCTTATGTGTTTTTGCGTGAGACCCGTGAAGGGAAATTTGAAAAAGACGATAAAGTGACCTTTAACCGCGAAAAAAATGAAGCTGTCAGCCTGGCCGGAAAATCATACATCCCCGACAATGTGCACGATATTATCTCTGCCATTTATTCTATGCGCACCCTTGATGTGAGCGACTTCGGTGCCGACAGCATGTACCAGATTAATTTCTTTCTCGACGATTCGGTTTATACTTCTGCCGTAAAATACATGGGGACAGGTCTTCTAAAAACCAAATGGGGAAAAATCCGCTGTCTGAAAATTGCACCCATGATGGCCACAGGCGATGTGTTTGCCGATAAATATCCCATGTATGTTTGGGTAAGCGACGATGAAAACCATGTTCCGATTATGGGTGAGTCAGAAGTTGTGGTTGGATCGGTAAAAATGGAGCTTATTCATTATTCAGGTCTCGTTAAGCCGCTGGAATTTGTACACAAGTAGCGGCAAACATCCACTTAACTACAATACGTTCAGTTGTTTGCATGCCTTCGGTTTTTCCTCTTTACTTAAAAAATTTAGGCACTATCTTTGTATAATCTTCCGAGTATGCATTAAACACATGAAAAGCCATGATCGAAAAATCACTTACAACAATGTTCTTGGTTGTTCTGGCGTTTTCTTTTTGATAAAAACATAAATAACTCAGCATGAAACGATTTGCTCAATTACTAACGGCTTTAATACTGATGTCGACAACCCTGTTGGCACAGCTACCAACTGATTTCACCCAAATTTGGGGCGAAGTTGAGGCATTGAAAAAGCAAGGTCTGCCGCAAAGTGCCCTAAAACTTGTAAACAAAGTTTATGAGCAGGCAGGACAGGAAAACAACGCACCGGAGCAAATCAAAGCGTTACTGTACAAAATTAGTCTTCAAGGCGATTTTCAGGAAGAACATCTTGTAGCGGCTATCCAACAGTTTATTGGTGTCGAAAAAACAGCTCAAACACCTCAGAAAGAAATAATTAATTCATTGTTGGCGCAGCTTCTACAACATTATTACACCCAGCAAAAATGGGAAATTCTGCAACGCACTCCTGTCTTTGGAACACCATCCGAGGACATTCAATCGTGGGATGGCATGCAGTTTGAAAGGGAAATACAGGGTCATTACCTGTCTTCACTGCAAAATAAAACCCAACTCGAAAAGATTCCTTTAGCTCAGTTTAACGTAATCCTCAACGAATATAACACCACAGCCTGGCCTACTTTGTATGATTTTTTGGCTAACAGGGCCTTGCTCTTTTTCAGTGAGTCGTCCGGCCTGTTTAACCAAATGCCTGAACCTTTATTTATGCCCGATTCGCCTTTCCTGGCTTCTGTGGAAACGTTTATTGGTTTGCCAATAGAGGCGTCTTCGATTGGAGAAAACCAGACAACAACCCTGATACTTTTCCAGCGTCTGCTGGCTTTTCATCATGCATCGAAAAACACCAAAGCCCTCATCGACCTGGATCTGCGCCGACTGGATTATGTTTACCGGCATTCCGTTCAAACGCCTGTAACTGAGGCCAGATACCTGAGCGCCTTGTCGGAAATCGTTAGCTCAAAAAACACGCAAAACCTGAGTCTTGCCTACTATACCCTGGCTGATTTCTATTACCGTTCGCTCGCTGAAAACGAAATGGATTCAAGTAAATCAGATTTTTTGGTAAAGGCAGCAGCCATTTGCAACAAGGCCATCGGCTTGTATCCCGACTCATTGGATAGTGCACCTTTTGAAGCCTTGCTGGCCAGGATTATGAAACAGGAGTTTTCGCTTGTTACCGATGAGGTGCTGCTTCCAAACCGTCCGGCTCTGGCCAGTGTAACTTTTAAAAATGTATCGGAAGTGTACTTTAAGGTGGTGCGACTTCACACCAAGGATTTTCTTCAAAAATCTAACCGGGTCTCTGTTAAAAATTACCTTACACGTGAGGCGGTGCTTACTTTTTCACAGGAGTTGCCCAAAACAGACGATTACCGATCGCATCAATCGCTTATGAGCTTGCCTTCCTTAAAAACGGGGGCTTATGTGCTGTTTGTTTCTAACGCGTCCGATTTTAACCCCGAGGGTACCATAGCCGCTCAAACGCTTTGGGTTTCCGATCTGAGCTATATTTCAAAAGACAACAATCAAACCGGAAACAATGAATTTTATGTGTTGGACAGAACTTCCGGACGGCCTGTTGGAGGGGTTGATATTCAAGTGTATCAGAATCGCTACAACAATAAACTCAGAGCCCACGAAAATGTGAAAGTTGGTCAATTGGTTACCAGTAAAGAAGGTTATACCCTGGTTTCGGCGTTTAGAAATGAGAATTATGGCAACTATTCGTTCCTGATTTCCAAAAATAATGATACCCTTTTCAGCGACAAATACCTGCGTTTTTATCAGGTGGAAAGGGATTACGAGCCTGCTGTTAAGACTTTCCTGTTTACCGATCGCGCCATTTATCGTCCGGGACAGACCATTTTTTACAAGGGAATAATTGTTTCATGTGCCGAAAACAAGTGCAGTCTGGTAACCGGTGAAAGTGATTTGTTGCAATTATTCAGCCCTAACGGGAAAAAACTCCTTGAAATACCTGTCGTTACCGATAAAAACGGTTCGTTTCAGGGCTCTTTTGTTATTCCTGATGGCCAACTTAACGGGCAAATGAATCTGCGGCTCAAAACCGGAAGTTCTGCTTTCCGCGTGGAAGAATATAAGCGTCCGGGTTTCTTTATTCAAATGCACCCCGACTCTGGTCAGTACAAGTTATCGGATACCATCCCGGTGTTTGGCCAGGTTGAAAACTATGCCGGAAATCCTGTTTCCAATGCCTCTGTGTCGTATCGGGTTACCCGGAGCATTTTCAGCCCGCGTCCTTATCGGCAGGCGGCCTGGTTCCCTCCTTATCTTCTGGCCGATTATCCGGTTGCGTACGGGCAAATGACTACAGATCAAAATGGTGGCTTTGCTGTCAGGTTCAAGGCCATTGCCGAGCCCTCATACAATAACCACGAACCACAGTTTTATGTGTATAACGTCTTTGTTCAGGTTACCGATATTACCGGAGAAGTTCATGACTATCAGTCTTCTGTAAGGGTTGGTTCGGTAGCTGCTTTGATTGATATTTTGGCTCCTGATCAGATTGATTTGGATAATCCCAAGCCCATTCAAATTTCTGCCACCAACCTGTCCGGGGTAGGCGTGGAGTTGCCTGTCAGAGCCACCTTCTTTCAACTAAAAACACCCGAAAAGATGTTGTTTTCAGTTCCTTATCCCGAACAAGACAAGGTGCTGATGAGCGAGCAGGATTTTCGTGAAAAATTCCCGACGCTTGCCTGGAACGAAGAAAACAATCCGCAAAACTGGATCAGAACAGAAGTCCAAAGCCGTCAGCTGACGATTGACGGACAAGCTGTTGTGGCGGTAGATGAATTAAAATCGTGGCCGATAGGGGAGTATGTTTTGGAGGTTGAAGGTGTTGATCTTCATGGAGAAAAAGTGAGTGCTGTACATTATTTTTCGCTGTACTCCACAAAAAAGAAAGACTTGCCTGCTTTAGTTCCTTTCTGGGTAGCCGAACCCGAAAAATCGGTGGAGCCCGGACAAAGTTTGCTGTTTTCGTTTGGGTCTGCCGACAAAAAGGCACGGATACTGGTTGAAATTTCACGCGGCATGCAGGTTATTTCGAGCGAATGGATAAGCCCGGGAGGGAAA
This sequence comes from Bacteroidales bacterium UBA6244, assembly GCA_002440885.1. Lineage (GTDB taxonomy): Bacteria > Bacteroidota > Bacteroidia > Bacteroidales > F082 > UBA6244. The sequence goes on along the minus strand of DJVY01000103.1, from coordinate 2,469 downwards.
GTGAAAACAATACAAATACCTGTTGAAGAAGAATATAGGGGTGGGTTTCAAATCAACACCACGATGGTGCTAAACAACCGACTGTTTTCGCAAAGGTATTTTGTTGATGTGCCCTTTTCCAACAAAAAACTGGATATCGTGCTCCAAACCGAGAGGAACTTCCTTACTCCCGGAGAAAAAGAAACCTGGAGCATCAAAGTGACTGATATCAATGGATCGCCTTTGGTGGCTAACCTCATGGCAGGCATGTACGATGCTTCGCTCGATCAATTGGCTGCCAATAACTGGGACATGTCCTTATACCATCAAAACAGATTTGTTGCCGGATGGGAGGGAAACAAGTTTAACACCGATAATTCGTTTTTAGTTCAAACACCAACAATACCTTCATTAACCGGATTTAATGCGGTTTACCCTGAGGTGAACTGGTTTGGGTATTTGTATACTCACCCGAATCTGGTTTACGAAAAATCTCTCGCCGGAAGAAGTGGATTAATCTTGAACGCAGAGGAAGATGAAGTACTAATGGATTACGTTGTCACCCCTGTCGAAACCAATCAGGCTGTTGCAGAACAGGAAGTTACCCAAAACACTGAAGTCGTGCTGCGTAAAAATTTCAACGAAACGGCCTTCTTTTATCCGGATTTGTCTACTGACAGTGAAGGCAACGTGATTTTTAGTTTCGATACGCCGGACGCCCTGACTACCTGGAAACTCATGATGCTGGCTTACACCACCGATTTAAAGACGGGAAGCGCCCAACAGGAGTTCAAGGCCAGGAAGTCGTTGATGGTGATGCCTAATGTACCCCGATTTGTGCGCCAGGGCGATGTGTTGGATTTTTCCGCAAAGGTTGTCAACCTGTCGGAAGCAGACAGCAAAGTAACGGTGGCCATTACGTTTTTTGATCCGCTTACAGGAAATGATCTGGATTTATTCTCCGATCAGGTTTTGGAGTCAGACATCCTGATGATTCAAAAAGGGCAAAGTGCAGCCGTTTCAAGAGAAATAAATATACCCTTCGACCTGATGCTGCTGGGAATTCGTGTTTCAGCTACTGATGGCACTCATGCCGACGGGGAAGAGCATGTTATTCCGGTTTTAACCAACAGGGTACTGGTTACCGAAACCATGCCCATGAATGTTAAAGCTACTCAGGAAAAGACCTTTGAATTCACAAGCCTGATAAATACCGGCCGCATGATGCGTCAAACCTCGGCACAAAATTTACGCTTTACGGTTGAGTTCACCTCAAATCCGGCTTGGTATGCCATTCAGGCACTGCCTTCAATGAGCGAGCCTGTATACAAAAGCACCCTTTCTGTGTTTAACCGCTACCAGGCCAATGCCTTATCGTCTTATATTTTAAATAGCAACCCGTTGATTAAGCAAGTGTTCAATGCCTGGAAACAGCATTCGCCGGATGCTTTTTTGTCGAATCTTCAGAAAAATGAACAACTTAAAAGTGCTGTTCTTGAGGCTACTCCCTGGGTTTTGGAAGCCGAAAACGAAGCCGACCAAAAACAACGTATTGCTTTGCTTTTCGACCTGAACAGGTTGGCACGCGAAAAAGAGCAGACCATGGAATGGATTTTGGCTTCGCAGCTGCCGAGTGGTGCATGGCCCTGGTTTGACGGAATGCGCGACGACCGGTACACAACGCAAGCCATCTTGCT
>DJVY01000103.1:0-710 GCA_002440885.1 Bacteroidales bacterium UBA6244 | reverse complement strand
CGATGCTTTTAGAGTATTTCCCCGTGCAGACTTCTTCAAAAAGTGCGATCGACTACTTCGTGGGTCAGGCCAGAAAATATTGGCTCGATCAGGGCAATTATCTGCAAGCCATGCTGGCACTCGCCTTACCTGAATTTGGCTACCGCAACGTGTCGGAGGCCATCCTNNCGGGGCTGGGGATGGTACGAAGCACCGGTAGAAACGCAGGCCATGCTTATTGAAGCCTTTAGTCAGCTACAGAAAAACGTTTCGCTTGTCGATCAGATGAAAGTATGGTTGCTTAAGCAAAAACAAACCAGCAGATGGAGTACTTCAACGGCAACGGCTGAGGCAGTTTATGCTTTGTTGATGACGGGAGGTGACTTGCTTACCCAGAACACAGCGGTCGATATTACCGTTGGCGGGCAGGCGTTGAATATATCCCAGGATGAGAACATCAAGGCAGAGGCCGGAAGCGGATATTTTAGCAAGTCGTGGTCGCAAACCGAAATTTTTCCGGAAATGGGTGAAATAAAGGTAAATAATCCCAATAACCATGTGGCCTGGGGTGCTGCCTACTGGCAGTATTTTGAAAACATGGACAAGGTGATTGCAAAGCAAACGACCCTTGGCATTGAGAAAAAGTTATTTGTTGAAACAGCCACCGATAGTGGATTGGTGCTCATGCCGACCAAGAATCCACAGGTAATAAGTATTGGCGACAAATTGGT
>DJVY01000098.1 GCA_002440885.1 Bacteroidales bacterium UBA6244 | reverse complement strand
ACAGCAGTTTTCTGGACCGGAGCTGCTCTGTCGTTTGAATATGCCACCAAAAAAGTAGGGACTTATTCGGTAAACATCCTTCGGCTTACGCTGGCTTTTTTCCTTATCGGCACACTGACTTTCATTACACGCGGCAGTTTTGTCCCGCACGATGCTTCGGCCACTTCATGGTTATGGCTTTCGCTCTCCGGCCTTATCGGTTTCGTTATCGGCGATATGTTCCTCTTTGCCTCTTATCCGCTCATAGGCTCACGTGTCGCCATGCTTATCATGACGCTTGCCCCTCCGGCTACGGCTGCCTTCGGCTTTTTTATTCTGGGCGAAACACTGGGATTGAAGAGCATGGCCGGCATGCTCCTCGTGTTGTCGGGGATTGCCCTCACCATTTTAAGCAAACCCGTAAACGGAAAACGGTTTAAACTGAATTTCTCTGCCAAAGGGCTGATATTCGCCTTTTTGGGCGCTATGGGACAGGCCGGAGGTCTGGTTTTGAGTAAACTTGGCATGGGAAGCTACGATCCGTTTGCGGCTACCCAAATCAGAATTATTGCCGGCATAGCCGGATTCGTGCTCATCATCAGCGTGATGGGTAAATGGAATCAAGTGTCGCAGACTTTCAAACAAAAACGCGTGCTGACGGGCATTGGAATTGGTTCCGTTTTTGGTCCATTTTTGGGAGTCTCCTTCTCGCTTATCGCCGTTCAGCATACCAATGCCGGCGTTGCAGCCACGCTCATGTCCATCGTTCCAGTGATCATCATCGCTCCTGCTCATTTTATTTTCAAGCAAAAGATTACCCTGAAAGAAATTATCGGGGCGGTGATCAGCGTAGTTGGCGTAATGTTGTTTTTTATCTGATCGGGCTATGCTTCGGCCTACCTGTTCAGCCCAAAAAACCCCGGAATTATACCCGCATCGAAATAATCAGTCTCTAAGCCATTGGCATTGTAGCGGTAAACCATCCCATTGCTGAGATAGTTTCCGGCATCACTTAAGTATATGTCACCGTTATCCGGATGAACAAAAAGTGCATAGAAATTCCTGTCGCCTGACTCAATAAACACATTGGAAGGCAAGTCGGCATCACTCGTCGACATGCTAAAAACATCGCCATTCAGAAACAGCAAGCTTTGGTTTAGCACATCGTACGACAAACCAACGGGGTTTGACTGCTTTTCCTGATAGTAAAAGGACTGTATCACCTGCTTTGTCACAGGATCGATCTGCCACAAGGAGGGGTTTTCGAGGTTGAGGTAGCCTCCGGAACAGAGCACCCAAACTTTTCCTCCACCATCTTCAACCATGCTGTTGGGCTCTTTTCCAACCTGAATGGAGTCGACCAGCTGATCGGTTTCCGGATCAATAACCATCACCATGTTATTTTCTCTGGTCTGGTTGTATTCTGACCAATGAGCAACAAATACTTTACCTGCAGCCAGCACCATAGCCTCCGAGCTGCGTCCCAATTGTATTTTGTCTGTAATTTCGTTGGTTGCCAGCGACAAAACGCTGATATAATTAGCGTACAAATCACTTACGTAAGCCTTGTCACTATTGAGAACAAGCAACTGCCGCGGCGATTCAAATCCGGTTATCTTTGTTATAAACTCTCCCGAATGCCGATCGATAATATAAATTAAGCCTGAGTTGTTGATCACCAGATAAACTTTATCCTCGAATACAGAAAGACTTTGTGCCACGTCGCCCAGAGGCACACCGTTCACCTGATGAAAAACCGATGGCATGGTCGATTGATCGGCAGGGTTGTAGTAAGAAAGGGAGGCATTGGCATAGGTGAAATTCCCTTGATTAAGCACAAACAAACCACCATCGGCGAGAAACGAAATGGGGGGCTCGCCGGCTTTTTTTGAATTGCAAGCCACAAGAGCCATGAGGAGAATAAGAAGTCCTGTTATTTTTTTCATTGTATTACCATTTTAAAAAGACGGCAGCCTCGGCATATCTACCCGGCATGGCACGCCAAAGCACCGCCTGATAGCTGACATCGAAAAGGTTATAAACTTTAATTCTGGTTTCGAGGGTGGTTTTCCCCACCTTAAACGTAGCCCCTGCCGAAACCTCGTTCAGCCAGAATGAAGGCAAGGTGTTGGTATAGGTTTTTTCAGGATCGAGGGTGGTAAAACGCTCTCCCGTAAAATTTGTCCCCCAGCGCATTTGGTATTTTCTCCATCCCACAGCCAGGTAACCATTGGCGCGATGCATCGGAATATAGGGCATTTGTACCTGTTGCACTTCCTCGTCCTGTGCCTGCGTGTGGGCATAAGCATACTGAGCCATCGCATTGAATGTCCAACTGTTTACAACATATTTCCATTGCGCCGAAGCCTCCACCCCTCTCGATTCCACCAGCTCAACATTTAGTGGCTTCCAGTACTCAAACTCTCCGGGCAACCATTGTATCCAATTGTGTACCCGCGAATAGTAGGCTGAAACATCGAATGCGAGGTTATGCCCCGAAATCGACGTCAGGCTATAATCCAATGATCCTTCTACCTGGCTTGCCCTTTCGGGAAGCAAGTCGGGATTGCCCATCGGGAAAAAGTACATTTCGTTGAGGGTTGGTCGTTTATAGTTCTCCGAAGCGTTCAACCTGACATAGAAATCTGCTCCGGAAAAGGGCTTGACGCTTATACCCAAATACGGCAATAGCGGCAGGAAAGCTCCATCGCTAAACGCCTCCCTGACAAGGGCCTTAACCAGGAGCCAGTTGAAAAATGACTTCTCAAGCGACACCATGACCGTAGCTTCATTGCGGGTTTTAAGCCCTTGATAGCTGCGGCTGTCAACCGACTGATGCTCCAGATCGAGCTTAATCGCCAGCAGGTAAGCTTTGCCCAAATCTGTTTTCATATCCGCTTTCACCATTCCTGTGTTGATGATATTCCGTGAGTCGTTTAAAATCACGGTATTCTGCAAGCTGTCGGAGGTAACTGTTCTCAGGTAATAATTGAAGTTTTCATGAAAATACGCGGCTTTCACCTCAGATAGGGTTTGGCCTGTATTTCTTCTCCAGCCCAGAACCGTTCGTGAAGTGAAGTCACTTTGGTTTTCTTCCTGAAGCTTAAACACATTGGTCATGATGGGAGGCAAATCGCGTGCTGTCCATTGGTTCCACGTAACAATATACCATTCCTGACCGTTTGCCGCGCTCAGGTTAAAAAGCTGAGAAAAGCCGTAGTTGAGGAAATTGGCCTCTTTTTGTTTCATGGTTTCTACCGGTAGCAAGGCGTTGTTCACGTATGTGAAATTGTTGGCAGACGATTGTCTGAAAACTTTGGTTGTGCTGACGAAATTTTTAACAGCCAGATTCATGGCTGCGGTACTGGTAAAGGTTTCAAAACTCCCTACCGATTGTTCAAACTGCACATACGAATGTTTATTCTCCGGAGTCAGGCTGTTCAGGCTAACCAATCCGCCAAAAGCGCCACCAGAATACAAAAGAGTTGATCCACCGTATTTTATCTCAGCTCCTGTAAAAAGCGCGTTGGGCACTTGCGAGAAATCTACCTGCCCTAACATGGGAGAATTCAGTCTGAACCCTTCCCAGAGCACCTGCGTGTGGGCTGCGGCCATTCCTCTGAACGACACGGTTGACAGTGTTCCCCTGCCGTACGACTTCACGTAAACAGGTGCTAAGAGGGACAACATCTCACCCAAATCCTGTTGGTTGAACTCGCGCATATCAAGCGAATCAATGGTCTGTGTTTTCGAGGTAATCACGTGCGAAGCGTGATAATCAACCACTTCAAACTCCATGAGGTTCAGCGTATCAAAAACAGCCTGCGCCAGAGCACCCTCTTTCAAGAAAAAGATAAACCCGAGTGTAACTACATATTTAGCAACAGACTTCATCGGCTTTAATATTTCACCATTTTCAGTTGGTAAACTTCACCCTGACTTCTACAATTAAGAAAATACATCCCCGAAGGCCAGCTATCACAATCGATCACTTCCCCGTGGCTGTTGGCTTTTTGCCACATGGTTTGTCCGCAAAGCGAAACGACAACCAAACTTTCTAAAGGCAGGTCAGCCGCCAGGGTTACATACTCCTTTGCCGGGACAGGAAAAAGGCGAGCAGGGCAAGCCAATAGCTCGTCCACGGCGGTATTATCCTGGTTATGTATCACCCCGATGGCATCGAGATCGAAACCTCCGGTTTCAAAAGGAGTCGGCCAAGGATCGTTAATCACATTACCTTCGTCATCAGTGGACGAAAAAGGAGAGACAACGCAGCCCACCACATCCACCACGCGAACAGCCACGATATGGTTTACATCAATTGATGAAGAAGCTCCAAACACAGCCAGGTCGAACGGCACACCAAACCCACCCCTGTACTTACCTGCCAGGTTGTTGATTTTGGTGGCATCGAGCACGCCGAATGTAGGTATTTGCTCATCAAAAGGAGTGAGCGAAATGGCAGGAAACCTTACAAAATCAAAACCATTGGAGCTCACTTCCACAAAAGCGAGCTCCAGAAAAGTATCGTCGAATGAATTTTCGAAAACAGCAAAATCCCACCCGGGACCATCAGCCAGAGGCACGGTGAAATAGCAGGTCATCTGGCCACCATCACCCAGACTAACCACCGAATTATCGGCCAAGCCTGTCGCCTCCCCTACTCCGCCAAAGTCCACAAAACCAAGGGTTGTGTCGGCGATATTCATCCAGCCGGGTTGAAAATCAGCCGAAGATACCCAATCGACAAATACAGCACTATCGGCTTTTATAGCTGTGGTTCCCTCTACTCCGGCAGGAGGAGCAAACTGCGCCATGCCATGCGTATTAATGCCAATGGATATTAATATCACGATGGCGCAGGAGACTTGTTGTTTCAGGCTTTTAAGAAAACACATCGGTATTTTTCTTAATTAACTACGATCTTAACCAGACCGTAACTCGTTTTACCATAAACCTTTAACACATACATGCCACGGGGAAGGGTAGACATCTCCAGGTTCAGTTCAGCCTGATTCTCCGAAATGTCTCCGGATATGACTTTAGCTCCCTGCATGGCCACCAATGACCAGTTTCCTCCCTGAAGGGCGTCCGGCAATCGGACGACACACTTTTCTCCGGCAGGATTGGGAAAAGCACTCAGTGCCAAAGCTTCCATTGGTTCACCTATACCTGATGAGAGTCGGTAATCGAGGGCGATAGCTTCCGCTGAAATACCTGCGGCAAAAGTCGTGAGCAGCTGTCCTTCAAGGTTATATACCAGTCCCTGCCCCTGGGTGGCGTAATCGGTGGTGGTGAGATAAAAATTGGCGTTTACGGTATCGAAAACGGCAGCAGCAACTGGTAAATCAGGAGGAGCGACCACCGCGGCGTTAGTTAAAGTCATGGTAGTCAGATCGATTTCACCAATTCCGCCATCTATGCCCAGATACAACGCATTGCCATGAATACCGGCGGCCTTGGACACCGTGTGCTGGAATTCATAATGGGTTTTTTCGGAAAGGACTCTGTTTATTACAGAAACAAAACCGGAGGTCGCACCCCAGGGAGAAAGGTTTACCGATACGATCTGGTTGTTATAGCTGAACAAGTTATAGATGCCGACGGCCTGTGTCCCCAGATCCACCTCTCTAAGAAGCGACATTTCATTCAAGTCGATCATGGCAATTTTTCCGGAAGTGCTTGTCCACCCTCCGGGAACAGCTACATACAACACGTCCTCAACCACCAGCAGGTGAGCCGCTTCATCCGATACCTCATCGAAAGACCCAATAAAAGAGAGGTCATCAGCACTAAACACACGAACAAATTTTTCGGTTGCCGGATAAGTGAACGAGGCGATCAGGTTATCACCTACAACGGTAAGTTTGTTCACGCCCACCGCTTCCGCCACGGCCAGACGGCTGTACGTCAATGCACTATACTTAACCAACGAATCCTGAGCAGCTACATAGAGGTAGTCGCCATGCACAACAACATCCTGCACGCTTTGGGTAAACACCGTGCCAAGGGCATACGACATATCCGAAGCAGGATTATAGCTACTCAGCTCTACAAAATCATCCGGATCGCTGTAGCTCCCTCCGGAGCCTACGAATACTTGTTTTAACACTAACTCCTGAGCAAATAGCTGAGGAGCGACAAACAGCAGGATGGCTGTTAACATCGAAAAATAAATCTTTTTCATCTTTTAAAGTTTTAAGGTTGAATAAATTATAAACCTCAAATCTTTACAGGAAAATAGCAGACAAAAATAAATTTGACATACCACGCTTTTGTCCCGAAAGCTTTGATCATCTGTTGACACAGGCAGGTCTTCTGACTTTACTCACTCCTGAGGCCTTCCCATCCGCCTAAGGCGAACAGTGACCAGGGTTCAGGAGCTCTTAATTGAGCTTACAGCAGCGGGAACTGTACAGGACTTACACCTGTTTCCCTATTATGTCGTTTATCAGGTCCGATAATTTGACACCTACATCGCCAGCAAAATTAGATAAAAAACCACCGGTTTGGGAAAAGATTTAAAAAAAAGTACGCAGAAATCCATTTCAGGAATTATTTTCCCTACATTTGATGAACATAAAACACTCATACTTGTCGGGTTGAGTGATACAAATTATTAATCATCAAAACTACCTATCATGAAAGAAGCGAAAAAACTCGGGCTGATCGGTGCAATTTTTCTAATTGTGTCAAGTTTGGCCGGTAGCGGGATTATTGCCTTACCCCAACAGCTGGCACAAACCGGCTCTATCACACTTATTTCATTTATTTTGGTTACCATTGGGGCGTTGTTTTTAACATTGGTTTATGTGCGTGCAGGCAGCCGTTTCGACGACCCAAGCCCCACAGCCCTTGCTACCTATGTAAACCCCGTGCTTGGTGCAAAAAGTGGTTTCTTTTATGTTTATGGGAACCTGATTTCAAATGTATCCATACTTATTGCAGGATTAGGATATCTGGAAGTGTTCGTCCCGGCACTGAATCATTCCTTTTTTCTGGGCATCACAGTAATCATTCTCATTTGGGTGTTTATATTGCTCTCGCTACGCGGAGTGGGCATCATCACCAAAGTCGTTTCACTCACGGTTACTTTGCTGCTTATTTCAGTGGTAATCACCTCAGTGGTAGGATGGTTCGATTTCGATGTGACTTTGTTTAAAAACAACTGGAATGTGAGTGGCAAAACACCCGGAAACGCGATCATGTCGGGGTTTGCCATATTGATATTTTCTTTTGTCGGTGTTGAAAGCGTGGCTACCAACAACGAGCAGATCAGGAATCCGAAAAAAGTTGTCCCTATTGCCACCATTGTCGGATTCATCATCGTGGCCTTAATTTATATCGCTTCTACCACCGTGCTCGAAGGCATGTTTACAGCGAAAGCCCTTCAAGAAGCACCTGCCTCGTTTGCTATGGCTATGGAGCATATTTTTGGCTCAAAGATTATCGGTGAAATTGTTTCAGCTATCATGGCGCTTGCCTGTCTGGCCAGTTTTTTGGTTTGGAATTTATCTTCGGCCAGTGCAGCCAAAACCAGTGCCGACCGTGGTTTCCTTCCCAAGGCGTACAGCTACACCAACAAATTCGGTATTAACAGCAAGGGGCTGGTCATCAACGGTATAATCATGACCATAATTGAAGTGATATTAATGATGATGGGAAGCAATATTGCCACCGCCTTCGGCATCACGGTAACCATCTCGGTGATGTTGCTCCTCTTCCCTTACTTTTGGTCGGGTATTGCATTGATTAAGAAAGACATGGAATTGGGAAAGCTGAAACTAAGCAACCTGATCATCGTGATTATATCCTCTGTGTTTATCATCTCGGCCTTTGTATCCGCCACCCTCGACGAACTTTGGCTTGTCATCGTATTGGTGATGGTAGTGATGGCCGTGTATGCTTTGAAACTAGGCGACAACAAGAAATTACCTGTCGGGAAAAAGAAATAAATTTACGGATTTACTTCCCACAAAAAAGCCCGTGATTGAATAGAATCACGGGCTTTTTTTATTACTCATCCAGGATTTGTCCCATCGTGCCCGACACGATTTTCACTTCAAAACTACGTGAAGGAGGCGAAACGGTATCCCATTTGCGTTTGTATTGCAAGTAAAGCACAGTAGCTCCGCTTCCAGCCGTTTGAAAATGGTAGGTGTACATCCCACCCGACCCAATTTTATCATCATTAACCTGATAATCAGGCTCACCCACTTGTTGCACCACAGTTTCGTCGTAAGGCATCAGTTGCCATACATAGCCGGTAGTTGGGTTTCCGGGCAATTGTAACTGAAAAGGGCTGTCCTCAGGAAGGTTGTAAGTTTTACCGCTGTCGGTAATTACGATGGGTTTCATACACGAAGAAATTAATGCCAGAGCTAAAAACACCGACATGACCAGAAATACATTTTTTACGCTTTTCATATAACAGGATTTAAAAGATGGTGCTAAAAAAATTGGAGATTACCCCGGGTACCAGCACGATGATGAGGGCAATTCCGTAGACTGCTCCCCAGAAGTGCGCCGTGTGCCCAATATTATCGTTACCTTTTTTGCCCATGTAGGCAGAATACACCAGATATACGATACCAAAAACCCACGACGGCAGAGGGAAAGGAATGGGAAAAAGAAAAATTGAGCTTCCGGGATTTAGCAAGATGCTGGCAAAAACGACAGCCGAAACCGCCCCTGATGCCCCGACAGCGCTGTAATAGGGGTCGTTCTTAAACTTACCGAAATCCCACAAAGTACTGAACAAGACTCCTCCGACATATAACATCAGATAGTAGAGAAAGCCACGGCTACCAAAAAGATCCTTCAAGGCTTCCTCAACAAAAGCCCCAAACGAATACAGGACAAACATGTTGATGAGTAAATGCGCCCAGCCGGCATGAACCAGAGCGTAGCTAAAAAAACGCCATCCTTCGCTTTGCTGTTTTATAAGGTAAGCATTGAACTTAAGCTGATCGAAAAGCCTCAGGTTGTTGAAGGCTAAAAACGAAACAATTACCGTAACGGCAATGACAATAAATGTAAGCATAGCTATTCGCTTAAAGGTTGTTCGATGGCATGAGGCTCTTTGGTGAAATCAAGTTCTGACCCCAGCACACTGTGAGGAATCAGATACACCGCTAACATACCAATAACTGCTACGATAGGCCAGACCCTGTTTTGGCGGTTTTTGCGCAAGACAAACCAGGCAACAAGCCACAATATAAAGGTAGCGATGGTTTTGTTGTCGGTAAGATCGTGACCAAAAGGCCAGCCGGTCCAGTAGGCATCAAACGCATACTTCTGAACAACCGGACCAAGAACAAGACCACCCAGAAACAGGGTAAAAACCACCACTCCGGTGAGGAAAAAACTATCGCGGCGGCGAAGCAAAACCTCCAACCCGATGCGAATTCCAAAAAGCAACGAGATAAACATAAAAAAGATGTGAGGTACCAGTACGGCCTGAGGCACTGAGCCTGTATAGCGCAAAATCACCGGTTCGGCATTCAGCGCATAAGCCTGTCCGTTGCGGTAAAGCACCACGTTGTACATCATTTTGCCGGCAGGAGGTAAATTGGGTAAAAAGCCAATCAGGGCACCATCTTGAAATTCCATATCCGTTCCTGTCCAGTGGTCGTGGCTTTTAAACCTGCGGTATTCCATTTTTCCGGTAAAGCTGTCTTCAGGAACTTCCACTTCGATACGGGCATTCTGGTCGCCCATAAATGATCTGATTAGCCGGTATTTTATGGTCTGGCCTTCTATCTCAACACTTCCCCGCACGGGGTAAGTAGGTCCTGTGGTTCGCTGATAAACGACCAGCATAAGGGTCAATACAATCGACAGAACCCACAACATCACATTTTTTCCAATTTCGTTCATAGTTAGTTATTGTTTTTTAGTTGATATTTTCTTTTGCTTCAGTGCCTCATAAAAGAGTTGATGAATATTGGTTCGGATATCCAGATCCATCAGTTTGGTGTTGGAGGCGTTTGGATGAATTCGATTCGACAAAAATACATAAACCAGACCATTTTCCGGGTCAGCCCAGGCGTAAGTTCCCGTAAAGCCGGTATGACCAAAACTTCCAGGCGAAGCATCCTTGCAGTTATTCATATGATCTTCGTATACAAGCAAAGGTTTATCAAAACCCAGCCCCCGGCGGTTGCTGTCGGCTTCAAAATGACGTGATGTAAAAAAAGCTACTGTTTCCTCGTCAAAAAACACGTTGTCGCCATACGTCCCGCCGTTCAGATACATCTGCATCATAGCGGCCACATCACCGGCATTGCCAAACAACCCTGCATTGCCAGAAACACCTCCCAACATGGCAGCGCCCTGATCGTGCACATCGCCGTGCAGCAGCTGTTTTCGATAGAGGGTGTCATTTTCGGTGGGGATAATTTCCGACAGGTCAAAATACTCCCTTGGATTAAACCGCAGGCTTTTCAAACCCATTGGATCATACCAATTTTGATAGGTGAATGCAGCAAAATCGCTGTTCGATAATTGTTCGGTAAGTGATCGGAACAAATAAAAAGCCAGCCCCGAGTACTTGTATTCCTTTTTCCGCAATGGCGCATTGATCACACTGTCGATAAGGACATGTTCGTAACCTTTTTTCAGGTAGAAATTTTGGGCCACGCGGGTTGGATATTGTTCACTTATGCTGTTTCTGTAAAGGGTTGTATCAGGAGTTTTGCCATCGAAAGTGCTCTGATAAAAAGGAATCCAGGCACGAAAACCGGCTTGATGTGCCAGAGCCTCCATAAAGCCAACGCTGTCGAGGCGGGTGTTTTTCAGCAACAGCAAATAGTCGGAAACAGGCCTGTGCAGATCTATCAGGCTATCCTCGGCAAGGCGCATGAGTGCAGGCGTGGTGGCCAGAATCTTTGTGAGCGAAGCCAGATCGTAAACGTCGGTGTTGTGCACAGGGTGCAGGTTATCGTAAGTATGAAAGCCAAATGATTTGTTATAAAAAACAGCGCCGTCTTTTGCCGCCAGTATCTGGCAACCCGGATAAGCACCTTCGGTTATGCCCGCCAAAGCAATTGAATCGACCTTTGCCAGTAAAACGGGATTGGCCATTACCTCCTCCGGTGTCGCCATATACAGCTTTGGCGACTCAGCTCCCAAGCCCCAACCGGCAGGGAAACCAGATGTGCTCACCGGCAATACACCATTCTCCCCGAGGCCTGTGATCAGCCGCTGAGCAGAGGCCTTTTGCATGGAGGATTTCTCCTGGTAGGAGATCAAAATAGTTGAAAACTTGTCGGGATCAGAAAACAGACCCAACGCATAGGGACTGGCAAACAAATCGAGAACTACGCTATTTTGTTGTGCCAACGTCTGAATCATACTAACCTCTTCGGGTGGTATACCATATCGTTTTGACGATAAAATATTCGTGTTCAACACGCCCACTACCACCACAGGATAAGATTTCAGCTTAGCCAAAAGTTTTTTTCTTTCTTTGGCACTGGCCTCGTGGTTCAGATGAAATACATCAAAACTACCTGATAGCAGTAATTCCTGTTCAAACACAGTTGACTCCATTGTTCCTGTGATGAGTAACGCCATTTTAGATACCGTATCCAAAGGAAGAACCAAGTCCTCCTTGACGACGGTAATGGCTTTTCCCATCATGCCATCTACAGTCATTTGGTATTTCATCTGATTTAAGTCGGCGAGGAGGTTGTCGGTATCTACAGGCACATTGTTATGCAAACCCAGGTCGTATTTTGCTGAGAGAATCTTAAGGCACGACTTACGGATCTGATCCATCAATTCGGGTTTTTCTTTAAGTGCTGCTTTTATTTGGGTGATAGACGAAGCCACGTCATCAGGGATAAGCAGGATATCATTTCCGGCTTCGAGGGCTTTTAGCGACACTTCTCCTGGTTCATAATATTTTGTAACCCCTTTCATGTCAAGGCCGTCGGTAATTATCAGCCCGCTAAAGCCCAATGAATCCTGCAACCAACCGGTAACGATAGGTTTTGACAGCGTGGCCGGCCTATTGGGGTGGGCATCGAGTACCGGCACACTTACGTGAGCTACCATGACGCTCTTTACACCGTGATCGATCAGAAACTGAAAAGGGACAAGATCGTTGTTTTTAATCGTGCGGAGCGAGGAGGTGATTACGGGGAGGTCGGCATGAGAATCGATGTGGGTGTTGCCATGACCAGGAAAATGCTTGGCACAGGCAATAATCCCTCCATCCTGCATTCCACGCATATACAGGTCAGCTTTTTCGGAAACCAAAACCGGATCTTCGCCAAACGAGCGCATCCCGATAACAGGGTTAAGCGGGTTGCTGTTGACATCCACTACCGGAGCAAAGTTGATATGAATGCCCATCCTGCGGCATTGCTCTGCTACCTGTCGACCCATTTGGTAAATAAGTTGGTTGTTTGTCATCGCGCCTAAGGTCATTTGCAACGGGTAGCTCATCGTGTTGGCCAGGCGCATGCCTAAGCCCCACTCGGCATCAATGCTCACAAACAAGGGTATTTTAGCTATCGAATTCCAGCGATTTGTTTGTTTTGCCTGCGCCAGCGGATGACCACCAAAAAATACGACGCCCCCAATGTTGTAGTCATGGATAAGGGTATCGATGGAAGAAAGATAATCCTGATTGGGATAGTTAGCCCGCACAAAAAACAACTGGCCAATTTTTTCGTCGAGTGATAGCGCATTGTACACCGAATCAACCCAGTGGGCTTTTTCATTTACCACAACCGTTTTTTCCTGTGAAAGCAGCACCTGCGACAAAACAACCAAAAACAACACCACAAACCACCGTTTCATACTACTACCTTTTATAATACACTTAAATAAGCCGACAAATTTAGTTTTTTTTGGTTAGAGGGAATTTACAACTTAAAAGGATAGAACGAACCGCCAAAATAGCGTACCTTTGCGCCTTTAAATAATCGCCTTTCGGGCGCAAACATCTGAAATACTATCAATTAGCATGGGTACGATTACAGAATTAGAAAAATTCGCTTCACAAGTAAGGCGAGATATCATCAGGATGGTTCATGCCGTTCAATCAGGTCATCCCGGCGGATCACTTGGCTCTGCTGACTTTATGACCGCCATGTTTCAGGAAATAATGGACATCCACCCTGAAAATTTTGACATGACCGGATCAAATGAAGATATCTTCATCCTGTCGAACGGGCATCTTAGTCCTTTATATTATAGTGTCATGGCACGAAGCGGCTATTTCCCTGTAAGCGAGTTGGCAACTTTCAGAAAACTACATTCCCGTCTTCAAGGACATCCGGCCACCATGGAGAAACTACCCGGAGTCAGAATTGCCACCGGATCTCTTGGACAAGGGCTCTCAGTGGCAACGGGGCTGGCCTTGTCGAAAAAGCTTAAAAACGACAACCATACGGTTTTTTGCCTCATGGGTGATGGCGAAATTCAGGAAGGCCAAGTGTGGGAAGCAGCCATGTATGTCGGTGGCCATCAGGTGAATAACCTGGTAGGCATTATCGATTACAACAAAAAACAAATCGATGGAGCTACAGATAACGTACTTCCTCTGGGTGATGTTAAAGCCAAATTTGAAGCTTTTGGATGGCGGGTGACCGAACTTGAAGGCAATAACATGAGCGCGGTGGTGAGCACCATGAAAGCCATCAAAGCCAATTCAGGAAAAGGAAAACCTGATCTCGTACTTATGCACACCGAAATGGGTCAGGGCGTCGACTTTATGACAGGCACCCACAAATGGCATGGATCTGCCCCGAACGATGAACAGACCAAAATAGCACTCAGTCAGTTACCTGAAACACTGGGAGATTATTAAGGTGGTTGCTCACGGGATAATATGGCGCGGTTTTCGCCTTGTGGCTTTGCCTTTGTTACTGGCTCTGTTTTCTGTTACCAAAGTCGGTGCGCAAACTCCTGCCAAAACAATTCCCGAAACAAGAATTCTTTTCTTACTCGATGCCTCACAAAGCATGTACGGGGTTTGGCATGGGGAACGAAAATACATGGTTGCACGGCAAATTCTGAGCGATGTACTTGATTCATTGGCCACACATCAAAATGTACAGGTGGCCTTGCGTGTTTACGGTCACCTGAAACCTTATCCTCCGCAAGATTGCAACGACACACGACTCGAAGTACCGTTCGGCCCATCGCAAACCGAAGCTATAAAAAAAGTGCTTTCGCAGATAAAACCCAAAGGCACTTCACCCATTGCCATGGCGCTCGAAAGTACAGAGAATGATTTCCCTCCTTGTAGTTCGTGCCGTAATATTGTCATTTTGATAACCGATGGGCTGGAAGAATGTGGTGGCGATATCTGTGAGGTGAGTGCACGCCTCCAGCAGAAAAATATTTTTCTAAAGCCTTATATCCTGGGCTTAGGTCAAAATATGGAAGAAAGCTACGACTGTGCGGGATACTACTTCAATGCCGAAAATAAGGTGGAGTTCTCCAGAGCTTTGAATATTATCATTACAAAAATCCTGAACAAAACAAGCTTGCAGGTGAATTTACTGGATGCCCAAAACCGACCTACAGAAACAAATGTAAACCTCACTTTCATCAACAGTAAAACGAATGAAGTTATTGAAAACTATATCCATACGATCAACTCAAAAGGAGTACCCGATACGCTGAATCTTGATCCGGATTTTGAATACAACATTGTTGTCAATACCCTGCCGCCCGTGCTAATCGAAGAGGTAAGTCTTACCAAAGGCCAGCACAACATTGTGGCCGCCAGTACACCCCGTGGGGGATTACAGATCGCACTGAAAAGCAATACACAACCTAATGTTAATCCTGCTGTACTTGTTTATCTGCCGGATGAGCAAACACAACTCAACATTCAATATCCTTTTCAAACAGCTCAATACTTACAAGGTAACTACCGCGTTCAGGTGCTGACCCTTCCGGTTACAACCCTTGAAAACGTGAGCATTGAAGCCGGAAAAACCACACAGATACTCATTGACAATCCGGGCATTCTGAGCATCCTAAAGAAAATAAAAGGTTATGGCAGCCTCTATGTTTTAAAACCGGATGGTAGTCAGGAATGGGTAGTAGACATCAACAGCGAGTCCGACAACAACGAATCCTATTATCTGCAACCGGGCACATATAAGCTTGTTTTCCGACCAAGATTTTCGATGCAATCCATTCACACAAAAAATATCAACTTTAACATTACTTCTTTTAAAACCACAAGAATAAACCTTTAAGACATGCATACCTATCAAATTATCGATTACCGCGACACACGCTCCGGGTTTGGGGCAGGACTTCAAGAGCTTGGACACAGCAACCCGCAGGTGGTGGCTTTGGTTGCCGACCTCACCGGCTCACTTAAAATGGATGCTTTCGCGGCTGAGTTCCCCGAAAGATTCTTCCAAATGGGAATCGCTGAAGCCAACATGATGGGTGTTGCTGCCGGACTGGATACTGCCGGTTTTATTCCTTACACTGGCACTTTTGCCAATTTCAGTACCGGCAGGGTGTACGACCAAATCAGACAATCCATTGCCTACTCAGAGAAGAATGTAAAGATTTGTGCATCCCACGCCGGCATTACGCTTGGCGAAGATGGAGCTACCCACCAGATTCTGGAAGATATAGGCCTGATGAAAATGCTGCCCGGCATGACTGTGATAAATACTTGCGATTTCAACCAGACAAAAATGGCCACCAAGGCCATTGCCGGTTACAATGGGCCTGTTTACCTCCGTTTCGGACGCCCCAAAGTGCCTAATTTCATTCCAACAGACATGGACTTTGTTATCGGCAAGGGCATCCTGCTAAAAGAAGGCCGTGACGTGACCATTGTGGCTACGGGTCACCTGGTATGGGAAGCACTGGAAGCCGCCAAAATATTGCAAACCATAGGCATTGATGCGGAGGTAATTAACATCCACACCATCAAACCGCTCGACAATGAATTACTGCTGCAGTCGGTGCACAAAACCAAGTGTGTGGTTACTGCCGAAGAACATCAGAAAAATGGCGGACTTGGCGACAGCGTTGCACAGCTTCTGGCTTTAAAATTTCCGGCTCCTATGGAATATGTAGCTGTAAACAATCAGTTTGGACAAAGTGGCACTCCCGAAGAACTAATGGAATACTATCAGCTCAACGCCCCGGCTATAGTGGAGGCTGTTAAAAAAGCTAAAGCACGAAAATAACCGGCATTTCCGTTTTCAGGATTTTACTACTTTCGTGGATTATCATTTTATTCAAAAAAGGTGATCAATCGTCTTTCTTTTGTTTTGTTAGTTGGAGTGCTTATCGGCCTAAGCCAGAGACCGATATACGCTCAGGACTGCCAAACACTTAAGATAGCAGCTCCTGCCTATCTACTTCTCGACAACAAGGCTGTCCACATTGAACAAGATACCTCCATAATGGTTTGCCAACAATATGTCCTGCTCACAGAAAGCAACGGATATAACTTTTATAAAAAACTGATCAAAGCCTCCGACAAAAACGTCTTTCTGAAAGAAGTTTACAGAATGGCTTTGTCCAGTCCGCCTCCCGACACAGTGCTCGAGAAACAAAACATGATAAAAGCCGAAGACGTGTACCAGGCTTACGAGGGAAAACCAATAAGAAAAATTAAAATTCAGGTGCTTAAACCTTTTGGGCCAACCATCGCCGATACCAACCGTCCGGTGGTTACTTTCGTTGAAAAAGCCCTCAACCCAACGCATGTGAATACGAGAGATTATATTATCAGGAACAAACTCCTCTTCGAAGTTCACGACACCATAAACCCCATGCTGATGGTTGAAAATGCACGCATACTTACCAACCTCAACTATTTGCAGGATGCCTCCATCGTGGTAAGTCCGGCTGAAGGCGACTCAGTGGACGTTTTGGTATTGGTAAAAGACAAATTCCCCTGGCTCGTTGTGCCCAACATTTACAGTGCTACAAAATACAGCCTGTACGCAAAGCAAGCCAACATACTCGGAACAGGGCAAGGACTTGGTTTGGGTCTTACGCTCGACACCAAAAGCAAACCCGTGTTTTACCTCTCCGAAGTGGGATATTACATCAACAACCTGTACAAGCAGATCGACCTGATGGCGGCTTACCAGATTTCTGACAACAGCCAGAAAACACAGTTAAGACTAAACAGGCAACTTGTCCCAACCAAAGTAAACCTATCGGGAGGACTTGAAATTTCACAAACTCTTGAAAACATGGTCGCCGACCCAACAAATATCGACAAAAGCCAGTACTTCTTCAAATATATGTATTACGATGTGTGGGCATCCTATTTGTTTACGCTGCATGATTATTTCCCTCAAATCAAAAACAAAAAAATTTATCTGATTCCGGGTTTGAGGTTAAGCAAGAAGAACTATTCCGACCGTCCTGTAGTTAGCCCCGACACCAACAGCAGGTACTACAATTACGATTACTTACTTGGAAATGTGGTTGTTGCCGCACAAGACTATTACCGAACCAACTACTTACTCAAATTTGGACAAGCTGAATTTCTTCCTTATGGATTTCAGGTGAGTTTAACCGGTGGCTATTCCTGGACAGAATTCATGCAAAAACCATACATCGGGGCAGGCTTTTCATTCACCTCACACCAAACCCATCTGGGCTTTATTTTTGCCCGACTTGATGTGGGAACACATTTTAAAGAGGTGGCCGAACAAGGCGCTTTCAACTTAAACCTTATCCACCTGACCGATTTAATTGTAAGAAACAAAAACAAATACAGGATTTTAACACAACTAAGCGTCACCACAGGCATTAACCGATTTTCCAACGATTTGCTTTATATAAATGACAACTATGGATTTTTCGGCCTCGACAAGGAAACATTTTATGGTGAGGGACGCCTGATGTTAGAAACTACTTTCGTGAACTACACCTCCTGGTATTTGTTTGGTTTTCGTATTGCACTCGAAGGCTTTGCCAGCATCGGAACTATTGGGCCACAAGACATTAAACTTGCCAACCGCCAACTCATTTCGAGCATTGGAGCAGGTCTTTATGTCAGAAACGATTTTCTGGCCTTTGATGCTTTTGAAGTAAAAATCGCCTATTTCCCCGTAACTCCGGCCGGAGTGAGTCACTTTGGTTTCTCGCTTGCCTCTAAGCAGTTGTTCTCGCAACTAAATTTCCTGTTCACGAAACCCCAACAGGCCGCCTACAACTAAAAAAGCGCAGAAGTTATCCCCCCGCGCTTTTCTTTAGTCTAAACAGGATTTAACCTTTATAAAAAGGTGTTTTAACAACAATTGCTTTAGAAGCTTTATTCCTGATTTGAATAAAAATCTCCGATCCTTCTTTCCAGCCTGGTTTAGTCACATATGCCATCCCAATTCCTTGTTTCAGCATGGGCGACATTGTTCCTGAGGTTACATGCCCCATATGATTTCCCTCCGCATCCACTACTTCGTAATGGTGTCGGGGAATAGCACGATCTTCCATCACAAATGCTTTCAAACGGTAAGTTACACCGTCAGTCTTTTGCGATTCAAACAATGGCCTGTCGATAAAATCGTTGCCTTCCACAAATTTGGTAATCCAACCCAATCCGGCAGAAATGGGCGACGTAGTGTCGTCTATATCGTTGCCATACAAGCAAAATCCGGCTTCCAGGCGCAGGGTATCGCGTGCCCCGAGCCCTATGGGTTTTATTCCAAAAGCTTCGCCGGCACGAAGCACTTCTTTGTAGATATGAACCGCGTCTGCATTTTTCATGTAGATTTCGCATCCACCTGATCCGGTATAACCGGTTGTTGAGAAAATCACGTCCTTCACTCCGGCAAATTCAAGTACCTTAAAAGTGTAATACTCCATATCTTCTACAGGGGTAGATGTAAGAGCCTGCATGGCTTTCAATGCCAAAGGACCTTGCACGGCCAGCTGACTGTAGTCGTCACTCACGTTGGTAAGCTTCGCTCCTTTTGTATTGTGACTGCTTACATGAGCAAAATCCTTGTCGATGTTAGAGGCATTTACCACCAAAAGGTATTTCTCGGCGTTGAAACGATACACCAGCAAGTCATCCACGATGCCCCCTTTTCCATTTGGAAAGCAGCTGTACTGCACCTTTCCGTCGTGCAAGGCGGCCACGTCGTTGGTGGTCACTTTTTGAACCAGATCGAAAGCAAGAGGCCCTTCAACCCAAAACTCACCCATGTGTGATACATCAAAAACGCCCAGTTTCTGACGAACGGTTTCGTGCTCAATATTTATTCCTTCAAATTGTACAGGCATGTCAAATCCTACGAATTCAACCATTTTTGCACCCATTTCACGGTGCATGGCATTCAAAGCTGTTTTTTTCATGATGATGTGTGTATTTATCCTGCAAAATTAATTTTTTGCACCATACAAAACCTGTTTGTTGTGAAAACATTCACATTAAAAAATTCTCACCTTTTCAAACACCCTCCAAATAACGCCAACGATTGAAATAACCCTTTGGGCGAAGAAAAAGTCCATGCTCACTGCAGGGGGTTATCATCCGCAAACAAGTGGTCGGTTTATCCATGAGAAACTTACAATAGCAGTAGTTTTGCAAAAAAACACCGTTATGATACAGAGAATTGCACTTGTAGCACACGACAACAGAAAAAATGACCTTATCGAGTGGGTTAAATTCAATATAGAAAACCTGCGCGATCACTCCCTTTTCTGCACCGGAACCACAGGAAGCCTTGTTGAGAAAGTTTTGGGCGAGAACTACAAGCTCACCCGACTAAAATCCGGACCACTTGGCGGTGACCAACAACTTGGGGCACTCATTGCCGATGAAAAAATTGATTTGTTGATTTTTTTCTGGGACCCCATGTCATCGCACCCACATGATGTAGACGTAAAAGCCCTCCTAAGGCTATCGGTATTGTACAATATTCCTACGGCAAGCAACAGGTCAACCGCCGATTTTATCATCAGCTCGCCTTTATACAACAGCAGTTATCAGCGCATTGTGAAAGATTACTCCACTTATTTAAACCGAACATTTTAATCCCAATCTTATTTCACCAAGAATATTTTATCGCATTTTTCCGCTTGTCTGGCAAAACATGTTAACTTTACCTCCTCTTTTTAGAGGGGGATGATGAATTCAGTTTAACTAACACCAAAGACAATGAATAAATATTTTACAGTGTTAACGATAGCACTTTTTATAATGAGTACAGCCTGTATGCAGAAACCCGAAAAAACCAAAATCACCTACCCCAAAGCCAAAAAAGTAGACACTACTGACAGTTATTTCGGACAATCGGTGGCTGATCCCTACAGATGGCTTGAGGACGACAACTCTGAAGAAACAGCCCAATGGGTGGCAGAGGAGAACAAAATCACAAACGATTATCTGGCCAAGATACCCTTTAGAGAAGACCTAAGGAAACGCCTCACCGAGATTTGGAATTACCCCAAATATGGTGTTCCGTTTAAAAAAGGTGACCGCTATTTCTATTTTAAAAACGATGGCATCCAAAACCAGGGCGTTTTGTACATGCAACAAAACATCGAAGGCCCGTCAGAAGTACTTCTCGATCCAAACACCCTTTCTGAAGATGGCACAGTTGCTTTGTCTTCGATGGGTATTAGTAAAGACGGACAATACCTGGCCTACAGCATCGCCAGAGCCGGATCAGACTGGAACGAGATTTTCGTCATGGAAATTAGTTCACGTAAATTGCTTACTGATCACATTCAATGGGTTAAGTTCAGTGGCGTTTCCTGGAAAGACAATGGTTTCTTCTACTCAGGTTATGACGCACCCGCAGAAGGGGAAGAGCTAAAAGGCCAAAACAGGTTTCATAAGGTATTTTATCACGAACTGGGCACACCCCAATCGAAAGATTTAATCGTATTTGAAGACAAAGACCACCCCTTACGCACCTGTGCAGGATACACCACCGAAGATGAATCTTTTTTACTTGTCAGCGAATCGGAAAGCACCAGCGGAAACAGTTTATATGCTGCAAAACTTACCTCAATAAAGGACATCAGCTTAAAGAAAATCGGCGATGGATTTGATTACGATTATTACGCATTGGACAACATAGGCGATAACCTGATCTTAATGACAAACTATCTGGCTCCTATGCAAAAACTGGTGCTCACCCACTACACCAACGACAACCCTGAAAAATGGGAAACCCTGATTCCTGAAAAAGAACAGGTTCTGCAAGGAGCTGGGCTCGTGGGCGACATGCTTTTTACTCAATACCTGGAAGACGCCAGCAGCAAAGCCTATTTTTATTCCTTGTCGGGCGAACTGATCCGGGAAATGGAATTGCCATCGATTGGAACACTCAGCGGTTTTAATGGTGAAAAAGGAGACAATACCGCGTTTTATGGCTTCACCTCCTTTACTTCTCCGTCAAGTGTATACAGCTATGACCTAACCACCGGAAAATCCGCACTCCTTCATGCCTCCGAGGTTGATTTTGACGGCGAACAATACACTACAGAACAGGTGTTTTTCAACAGCAAAGACGGCACACGAATCCCGATGTTTATTGTGCACCGCAACGACATGATACCGGATGGAAACAACCCGTTGTTCCTTTACGGTTATGGTGGTTTTAATATTAGCATGACGCCCGGGTTCAGTATCAGCAGGGCAGCTTTCCTGGAGCAGGGTGGCGTTTTTGTTATGGTAAACCTGAGAGGTGGCGGAGAATATGGAGAAGACTGGCACAAGCAAGGCACACTCATGAACAAACAAAATGTTTTCGACGACTTCATAGCAGCCGCTCATTACCTAATCGAAAACAAATACACTTCTCCTGAGAAACTGGCTATTGCTGGTGGCTCAAACGGAGGACTTCTGGTGGGCGCTTGCATGACCCAACAGCCTGAACTTTTCAAAGTGGCCATTCCAATGGTTGGTGTTCTGGACATGCTACGCTACCATAACTTCACCATTGGTTGGGCCTGGGCCACCGACTATGGCCGAAGCGACGACAGTAAAGAGATGTTTGAATACCTCTATGGCTATTCACCACTCCACAACATCAAAGAAGGAGTAAACTATCCCGCAACACTGGCCATTACTGCCGATCACGACGACCGCGTAGTACCTGCCCACACATTTAAATTCATGGCCACTTTACAAGAAAAAGACGGCGGAAAAAACCCTGTGCTGGTGCGTATTGAAACTAAGGCAGGTCACGGTGCCGGGAAACCAACGTCCAAACAGATAGATGAAGCCACCGATATGTACAGTTTTATTATGTACAATTTAAGCATGACTCCTGCTTTTTAACTTAACAATTTCTTAACATTGAAGAGTCCGATTTCATAGGTGAATTCAATACTCTTGCAGAGTTTTTCGAAAACCAATAACGATGGAAACTTTTTATTTAATTATTGTTGTACTTCTCTTTCTGCTGGCCGCCTCTGATCTTGTAGTTGGGGTGAGCAACGACGCCGTTAACTTCCTCAACTCAGCCATAGGAGCGAAAGTAGCTCCGTTTAAGGTGATTATGCTGATTGCCGGACTGGGCGTTCTGGTGGGAAGTGTTTTTTCATCAGGCATGATGGAAGTGGCCAGGAAAGGAATTTTTAATCCCGGTGAGTTTTACTTCTCCGAGATCATGATCATCTTTTTGGCCGTTATGGTGACCGATGTTATCTTATTGGATGCATACAACACCATCGGCTTACCCACTTCAACCACCGTATCTATTGTTTTTGAGCTACTTGGTGCTGCTGTGGGTATGGCGACGATAAAAATCATCATGAATGAAAACATCACCAGCATAGCTCAGTTTATTAATTCATCCAAGGCCCTGGCTATTATTTCCGGGATACTGGTTTCGGTGGTTATTGCTTTCTCTGTTGGTGCAATAATACAGTATATTGCCCGTATCATGTTCAGTTTCAACTACGAGAAACGCATGAAATACCTCGGGGCTTTGTGGGGAGGCATTTCGTTTACCGCTCTAACCTATTTTATCCTTATCAAAGGTGCTAAAGGGGCTTCTTTCATGTCGACAGAAACGGTAGATTATTTCCAACACAATGCCACCTTGATTCTGATAGCCAGTTTCATCGGCTGGACTTTAATTCTTCAGGTGCTTTATCTGATTTTCAGAATAAACATCCTGAAGATCATTGTTTTGGTAGGCACTTTCTCGCTGGCCATGGCCTTTGCCGGAAACGACCTGGTCAATTTCATCGGGGTTCCGCTTGCAGGGTACAATGCATGGCAAATATTTTCTTCCACTGAAGGCGGTGTGGCTACTGATTTCCTGATGACCGGCCTGGCGGGAAAAGTAAATACACCCACCATTTTTCTGGCTGCCGCTGGTGTTATTATGGTAATAACGCTCTACACTTCAAAAAAAGCCAAGAGTGTAGTAAAGACGTCCCTCGATCTCAGCCGTCAGGTAGAAGGTGATGAGCGTTTCAAACCAAACTGGTTTTCAAAGGCTTTGGTACGCTCGTCCATGAATTTCAATCAAACCTTACGTGCCATTGTTCCAAACCCGGTGATCAACTTCATTGAGAAACAATTTGAACCGGTGAAGACCAAAATGAAGGAAAAAGACCCCCCGGCTTTCGACCTTATCAGAGCTTCAGTAAACCTAACCGTTGCCAGCGTGCTCATTGCGCTTGGAACCTCATTAAAGCTCCCCCTGTCGACAACCTACGTTACATTTATGGTAGCAATGGGCTCATCCTTATCAGATAAGGCGTGGGGGCGGGAAAGCGCAGTATACAGAATTTCAGGAGTGCTTACCGTAATTGGCGGATGGTTTTTTACCGCTTTTAGCGCTTTCGTTGCAGCACTTATCATCGTTTATATATTTTACTTTGGCGAAATTTATGCCATTGGTGGAATGATGCTTATCGTGTTGTATATCGTTTACAGATCACATAGTTTTCACAAAAAGAACCTGGAAAACACTGGTATCGACACCAAAGAAGTAAGCGATTTAAACGATGAAAACATAGGTGAAAAAACAGTAAAAACCGTCATCAAAAACCTGAAGAAAATTGCCACTGCCACCGAAGGTATTGTAACAGGGCTGGAAACCGAAGACCGCAAAATGCTGAAGAAAATTCAGCGCGATCTGGATGCCACCACAGCCAAAACAAAATACCTGAAGGACCATATCACGATTATTGTTGATAAGTTGAAGAAGAATTCAACCGATACGGCCTACTATTTTGTTCAGGTGTTAGATTATATGCGCGAAATGCTTCACGCCATTTCTTACATCAACAAACCATCGCTGGAGCACATCGAAAACAACCACCGGCCCTTTAGCGCCACGCAGATTGCTGAGCTAAAAATGTTGCAGGGACATCTGGCTAAATTCTTAAACCTGATCATCATCAGTATTGAGACCAAAGACTACAAAAAACAGGAGGAGATACAAGCCGTCCTGAACCAATACCTGAAGCTGATTGATAAATGCAATAAAAACCAGATCAACCGCATCAAAGAAGCGGAGTCGGGAACAAGAAACAGTATTCTGTTCCTGAATATTCTGAACGAGAGCAAACACCTTGCGCTGATGGGATTTAACCTTTACAAATCGCAGAGGGACTTTGTAACCCTCGAAAGGTAAAAAAAAACGAAGGCTGTCTGTAAAGGGCAGCCTTTTTTTTATCTGACAGCCCGCACCATACGCGGCTTGCCATTCAGGTCGTTTTTCACTTCAATTTCGGTGAAGCCGAAAACACGCAAAAGGTGAACCATCTCCTCCCCCATTGCCTCGTTGATTTCAAAATAAATCCGCCCTCCTTTTCTTAGGTAAGTCACCGATTGTTTCAGTATCGATTCATAAAACAACAGAGGCTGGTCATCGGAGACAAACAAGGCCTCGTGCGGCTCGAAATTAAGTACATTCGGGCGCATCATTTCTTTTTCGCTTTCCAAAACGTAAGGCGGATTGCTTACAACAACATCAAACAAGGGCAAGCCCTCAATGGAAGAAGTAAAAACACTTTCAACAAAAAAAGAAACCTCCAGATTATTCAAAGCAGCATTTTCCTTGGCCTTGGTTACAGCCTGACCACTAAAATCATAGCCCATAACATCAGCCTGTGGAAGTATATTTTTTAGCGCCAGTGCTATGCATCCGCTTCCTGTGCAAACATCCAAAATACCGGATACACGATTGATTTCCGACTCCGCGATCCACTGCACCAGCTGTTCGGTCTCCTGTCGCGGGATGAGCACTTCAGGCGAAACCTTGATCCGCAATCCCGAAAAAGTCATTTCGCCAACAACATACTGCACAGGCTTGTGCTGCTTCAACGCCTTCACGGCAAAAAGCAATTTCAACATCTCCGACTCATTAAGCCGGGTTTCTGGATGCATCGCCAATTGAAGCCGGTTAACCCCGAAAAATGCTTCCGTAAGCCAATAGATAAGTGATTTTGCCTCATCGACAGTATATATCTTCTGTAACTCAGCAGTATATTCCATCACCAAAGTTTTAAGCAGATTGCTTGTGAATTTCATTACACGTAAATAAATATTTCAGCAAAAGTGAGACAAAAAAATCTAACTTAGCTCAAAATTTTCAAAACAATTGAAAACATGGGTGTGCAATTTATCCTTACAGGTGAACCAAATCAGGGCAAAACGACCAAGTTGCATCAAATCCTGACCAGTTTGAATGCGCTTGGAGTAAAGACTTGCGGTTTTTTAGCTCCCGGATATTGGGAAAACAATCAAAAAACCGGATTTGACCTGCTAAATCTGGAAACCGGGAAAAGACTTGCTTTGGCTCGTACTGAAAATTTTCCGCAAGCCATCCACCATGGAAGGTATTACTTTAACCTTGAAGCGCTTTATGAAGGCGAATCGATTTTGGAAAAAGTGACAAGGAACACATGCGATTTGGTAGTAATTGACGAAATAGGACGCTTTGAACTGGCAGGAAGTGTTTGGCAAAAAGCCTTGACCAATTTGCAAGTAAAGCCTGAAATCCCCGTTTTAATTGTAGTTAGAAGCAGCCTGATAGCAGAAGTAAACGAGTTTTTTCAAATTAAAGAACCAACCATCTTTCCGTTTCGCGCCTCCGTCAACGATATAATTAACAGCATATTAAGCTCAATCAACAAGTCTTATCCTGCTATCTGATGTTCAGATGAACCGAAAAAATGATACAGGAAAGCGAAGCGTATCAAAAAAATCATAACTTTACTGCAATTTTATGGCTCGTTTTCCAAACATAGGTTTTATGATAAATAACCACAGCAGACGAATGAAATCATCGCTTCGGGGGAAATTGCTTCTTTATATTCTTACACCAACCATTCTTATTTTCTTTGCTACGTTGGCGTACATTATTTTAACCAGCAAAAAACTTGCCGTTGAAGAATCGATCGACTATGTTAACGCCACAGCGAGAGAATCGGCCAACCTCATCAAAACACAACTCGACAGTGACATGGCCACTTTGCGAACCATCGCAACCTTGTATCAAAGCTATCCTGAGGCATCTAAAACGCAACAGGAGGAAATGTTTGATCCGATTCTGGAAAAAGTGCTGCGCAACAATCCCCAATTTATTTCAGTCTGGACAAGCTGGGAATTTAGCGCCATTAAACCCGGTTACTCGCTTCCAAATGGCAGGTTACGTATTACTTACATCAACGAGGAGGGAGTAATCAGACAAACTGTGGAAGCCCTGGAAACCGATGGCAAGGCCAATGACGGAATCTATTACAACATCAAAAATAACCCGCGTGAGCTGATGACCGAACCCTATTATTTCTTTTATCAGGGAAAGGAAGACAGACAAATTCTTGAAACCAGCGCTTGTATTCCTGTCATGATAAAAAACAAATATGCCGGACTGGTGGGTGCAGACATTGAAATAAAGCGGTTTTTCAGCCTGGTAAAAGACATCAAACCCTTTGAGGGTAGCTATATTCTGATGATGTCGGATCAAGGAACAATCATTGCAGGTGCTGCCGAAGAATACGAGAACACTTCAATCGAAAACCTGGATTTCATAAAAAACAATGGAATAGCCATTCACGACAGTATCGCCGTGGGCAGGTCTTTTCTTATTTACGATCGCTCGGATAGCGAGCATCATAAATACATATCGTTTGTACCCTTCGACATCGGGAAATACGACAAACACTGGTATATCGCCATCGTTGTGCCGGAAGATACCATTCTGTCGGAGGTTAACCTGAATGCCTGGATTTCAACATTGGCCGGACTTCTTGGATCACTAATTCTTGCCTTCCTCATTTGGCTGGTTGCCAACAAAATAACCAAACCACTCAAAACTACAACCTCCGAATTAAATACTTTATCCACTGGTAATATAGATGAAGTAACAGAAATTAAAATTACTACCCATGACGAGCTGGCCGAAATGGGAAAAGCGTTGAACAAACTGCTTAATTCTATGCGAAAGAGTGCCGCTTTTGCACACCAGATTGGCATTGGGAATTATACAGCTCCGTTTAGTTCGCTTGGAAAAAAGGACATGCTGGGAAACTCCCTCATGCAGATGAGAGATAACCTGATTTTGTTGAAAAATGCCAACGCAGAAAATACCTGGAAGCAAGAGTCACTTGTCCAGATAAGCGAATTGCTTCAGGGCGACAAAACTGCTACCGACCTGGGAAATCAAGTACTTTCTAAACTCGCAGAGATTGTAGGAGCTCAAATGGGAGCCATTTATGTAGAGGAAAATGACACCTATCATCTGATCAGCTCGTATGCCTTTTTCAACCGCAAATCAGGAACTAACAAGTTTAAACTAGGCGAAGGATTAATAGGCCAGGCGGCATTGGAAGGAAAAACCATCGCATTTAATCAAATTCCCGATGATTATATCCTTATAAAATCTGGTCTTGGAGAAAGCAAACCCGCTTATATTCTGGTAGTTCCACTAATTTTCCAAAAGCAAGTGGTGGCCGTTATGGAGCTGGCGGCCTCAGAACATTTTTCTCAGCAAAAGCTGGATTTGATATCACAGATATCTGAAAGCCTGGCCATTGCAATCAACACCATTAAAGTTAATACCGAAGTCAAAATCCTGCTTAACAAAACCCAGGAACAGGCAGAGGAACTTCGCGCACAACAGGAGGAATTACTGGAATCGAATAAAGTACTCGAGGAAAAAACCAATGCCCTCAGGGTTTCAGAAGAAGAACTTCAGCAACAGCAAGAAGAACTACGCGTTACCAACGAGGAACTTATCGAAAAAACCAAATCACTCGAAGAACAAAAAGCAGATATTTCGGAGAAAAACCTGGCACTTGAAAACGCCAGAAACGACCTGGAACGCAAAGCCGAAGATCTGGCCATTGCAAGCAAGTATAAAAGTGAATTTCTGGCCAACATGTCGCATGAACTGCGCACACCACTCAACAGCTTGCTTATCCTGTCGGACAACCTGGCACAGAACAAAAACAACAACCTAACCTCTGATCAAGTTGAATCGGCCGAGATAATTTACAAGTCGGGAAGCGACCTGCTCAACATGATTAATGACATTCTCGACTTAAGCAAAATTGAATCGGGCAAGATGTCGGTAAATGTGGAACCTGTCAGCATTAAAGAATTATCCGATACCATTTTTCACTATTTCAAGCATGTAACACAACAAAAGGGGCTGGATCTGGAGGTACTAATCGATGAAACACTTCCTCAAAAGATAGATACCGACCGTCAAAAAGTGGAACAAATTATAAAGAACTTTATGTCGAATGCCATCAAATTTACGGCAAAAGGCAAGGTTTCGGTTAAATTTGAAAAACCTGAAGAGGGCAAACGTTTTCAGGCCAACGGGCTTCAAAACGGGACAATCATTGCCATTTCGGTAACTGACTCGGGTATAGGCATACCACAAGACAAACAAAAAGAAATTTTTGAAGCCTTTAAACAAGCCGACGGTAGCATTTCGCGTAAATACGGAGGCACGGGACTGGGACTTTCCATATCGCGTGAGCTGGCCAAATTGTTAGGTGGTGAAATACAACTCGTTAGTACACATGGCGAAGGATCTACTTTTACCTTTTATCTGCCAGCAGCATTTTCAGAACAAGAAAGTCAGCCGACAAAGGCAGAAACTAAAATAAGTGCAGCTCCTTTAAAAGCTGAAGCCAAGGCAGCAAAACCAGTCATTGCTAAAGTCGAAACAGAGCAACAGAGCCTCATTAAGCACGACTTTATCCCCGATGACATGGACAATTGGAATCAGGGGGACAAAGTAATCATCGTTATTGAAGACGATCCGAACTTCGCAAAAATACTTGTCAACCAATGTCACGAACGTGGTTTTAAATGTATTGCCAGCGCCACCGGAGAACACGGGTATGAGCTCGCTGTAAAAACCGACCCAATAGCCATCATTCTCGACATTAACCTGCCCGGAATTGATGGTTGGAAAGTATTGGACCTGTTAAAGGACAATCCGGCAACACGACATATACCTGTTCATATAATGTCGGGAGAAGATGAAACCATCATGGGATCAAGCAAAGGAGCCATCGGCTACCTTACAAAACCCGCCCGCAAAGCTGATCTGGAAAAAGCATTTTCAAAAATTAATGACCATGTCAACAAAAAAGTAAGCAACCTGCTGTTGGTAGAAGATGATGAAAACCTCAGAAAATCGATAAAAATCCTGATTGCCGATGATGATGTGAACATTACCGATGCCGTTACTGGTAAGCAAGCCTTAGATCTGCTTAAAGAAAACACCTACGAATGTATGATTCTTGACCTTGGCCTTAGCGACATGTCTGGCTTCGAGCTCATCGAGAAGATAGAATCCTCTAAAATAGTCAAACCACCTATTATTATATACACGGGTAAAGACCTTACCAAGGAGGAAAATGACTTGTTGCAGAAGTATGCAGAAACCATAATTATAAAAGGAGTAAAATCAGAGGAAAGGCTGCTCGATGAAACTGCCCTGTTTATGCATCGGGTAATTTCGGATCTTCCGGCCAACAAACAAAAAATGATCCAGAAAATTCACAGCAAAACCGATCATTTTCAGAACAAAAAAGTATTGATTGTAGACGATGACATGCGGAATATTTTTGCGTTGACAAAGGTACTAAGCGAACAAGGAATGAAGGTCTCTCGTGCCGACAACGGCCAGGCAGCACTTGATATCCTTGAAAAGGACGGCAATTTTGATATCCTGCTCATCGACATCATGATGCCGGTAATGGATGGTTACGAAACGATAAAAAGAATACGTAGCATGAGTGCTTTCAAAAAAACTCCTGTGATAGCACTCACCGCCAAAGCCATGAAGGAAGACCGGCAGAAATGTATCGATGCCGGCGCAAGCGATTACATGGCCAAGCCCTTAAACATTGAGAAACTTTTGTCGTTGTTACGTGTATGGTTGTATAGATAACATGAGCAGTAAACCGAAAATACTAATTGTCGACGATAAGTTCGAGAACCTGGTGGCACTGGAGACACTGCTCAGTGATGCCAATGTTGAATTTGTACGGGCATTATCAGGCAACGAGGCTTTGGCCGCCACACTAAAACACGAGTTTGCATTGGCCATTGTCGATGTTCAAATGCCAGACATGGACGGCTACGAAACGGTGGAGTTAATACATAACGACCCTGATATCACCTATTTTCCTGTAATTTTTGTGTCGGCAATATATAACGATGAACGTTATGTAATAAAAGGTATTGAAACAGGGGCTGTCGATTTTATATCAAAACCTATTGTACCCCAGGTTCTTCGAGGCAAGGTTAAAGTCTTTCTTGACCTTTACGAGCAAAAGAAATTGCTTCAGAGCTCAAACGAGGAGCTTCAAATAGCCAAAGAGATCGCAGAAAAGAGCAACGTGCTAAAATCCTTGTTTTTGGCTACCATGTCGCACGAAATCCGTACGCCAATGAATGGCATTCTGGGCGTTGCTGAATTGCTTAAGGACACACCTTTATCAAATGAACAACATGAACTCCTTAACATCATGTCGGTTTCAGGTGAAAATTTACTGGCCATTATTAATGACATCCTCGACATTTCAAAAATAGAATCCGGCATGGTCACGCTGGAAAACATTAGGTTCGACCTCACCAAACTCATCAGTGACGTCATCGCGTTAATGAGTATAAAAGCCTCAGAGCAAAATGACAAGCTCATCTATGAAATTGAGCCCAGAGTGCCTCAATTTGTGGTGGGCGACCCGCTTCGCGTAAAGCAGATTATCATAAATCTGGTAAACAATGCCATCAAATTCACCAAAAACGGACAGGTTAATTTAAAAGCCACCTTCCTGCAAGAAGACGATAATACCTACAAGCTTAAGTTTGAAATAATTGATACCGGAATCGGCATATCAAAGAGTGAGATCAACAAACTTTTCAAGACTTTTAGTCAGGTAAATCAGTCAACACAACGCGAATACGGAGGAACAGGACTCGGGCTGGCCATTGCGAAAAACCTGACTGAGTTAATGAATGGACAGATCGGTGTCGAAAGCACGCCGGGCATAGGTTCAACTTTCTGGTTTACAGCTGAGTTTTCGAAAAAACCAAGTGAAAAACCCAAAACCCATCCTGACGATCTTGATTTAGCCAACAGCCAGGTAAAGCCCGAGCAAGCCGTGGGGGATCTCAAAATACTTTTAGTTGAGGACAATATCATCAATCAAAAAGTAGCAAAAGGTATTATTGCCAATCTAGGATATCACGTGATCATAGCCAACAATGGAGCTCAGGGACTAGATTTTTACAAAGAAACGCCGGCTCACCTGGTCTTGATGGACATTCAAATGCCCGTGATGGATGGTTTTACCTCCACACGCGAAATCAGAAAATACGAAGAAGCACAAGGCCTGCCAAAGAGTTATATTGTAGCCCTTACTGCTAATGCCCTAAACGAAGACAGGGAGCAATGTTTTAATGTCGGAATGAACGATTTTTTAACAAAGCCCATTAAACCGGAAGACATTAAAAGGGTTATTGAACTGTTTTTATAGGCTAATCGGTTTGTTTTTACACTTTTACTATCAGATTCTTTAAACAATTCAACATTTTGTGCTTTCCTGTTTGGAAATATTAACCTAATTTAGCGCTTTATTTTAAAAAGGGTCAATACATGCATTTATTTTATCGCTTTCACACCGTTTCAAAAATGGTCATTGCGGCTATTTTTTTTAATCTCCTTGTCACGATCAGCTTCGCTCAGGAATCCAAGTATCTAGGCAACGAGAAAAACATCACCCACCAGGAATTGCTTCAAAAAGCATCTGAACTGGATTTCAGCCAAACACTTTTTCTGGAAGTTTACAGCGACAGCAAAAACACGTATTATGCGCTTAAAACCAGTGAAATAGATTCAAGGTACGAGCGAATAAAACTGCTTGAACGCATCTCTCTTGATCAAAAAATTGTAAACATCGGAGCATCACCAGATACTGAGTTTAGTCTGTTTCTCGTAAATAACCACTATGGACTTACATCTGAACAGATAAAAAGCACCATGAATACCATGATGCAAGAGGTGAAAACAGAGGCCAAAAACACAAATGCTACCGAACAAAACCTATGGCTCCTAGAAAACGATAAGTATTCCGAAAAAAAATAAAGCTCATTATTTGCCATGAAAAGATTTATAATAATTTTAAGCCTATTAAGTATAATTACCATTGAAGTTTTTGCCCAGGCAGGAATGTGTGATGAATCAGACCCTTTCTGCACCAGCAATATTTATACCTTTCCGGCTGCAACCAACACCACAGCACAATCCGGACCAAATTACGGGTGTCTTATGACCCAACCCAACCCGGCCTGGTACCATATGAAGATAGCGGAGCCGGGATTTCTCCAAATTAAAATGTATAGTACACCATCACGCGATATTGACTTTATTTGTTGGGGACCTTTCCTTGATCCTATTTCTCCTTGTGTAACGCAGTTAACTGCCAACAAAACTGTTGATTGTAGCTATTCTACCGCGGCCACTGAGTATTGCGATATTCCTAACGGGCAGGTTGGAGAATATTATATCCTGTTAATTACCAATTACTCCAATCAGCCGTGTAATATCACTTTTGAGAAATCGGCCGGCGTGGGCGAAACCGATTGCACCATATTGCCTCCTCCCGTTGGCAACAATGGACCCTTGTGTGTACACGATAACCTTCAGCTCACTGCCGATGATGTGAACAACGCAACCTATTACTGGACTGGTCCTAATGGCTTTATGTCGAACCAGCAGAACCCGATGATTATGAACGTGGGATTGCAAAATGCGGGCATATATAGCCTGGTCATCACGGTAAACGGAAGCGCCAGCGATCCGGTATCAACAACGGTTTATATCAATGCATTGCCCGATCCGCAATTTGACTTTAATGATGCTTGTTTTGGCGACACCACCTATTTTGTAGACGCGTCAACAGTAGATCCACCTACCTCAACCATTACCAGCTGGAATTGGGAATTTGGCGACGGGCAACAGGCCGTTGGCCCGGATCAGATGCACTTATATGGGAACAGTGGCTTGTACAATGCCAAACTCACTGTATATACCGGAATACACCAATGTGCACGGTCGAAAACACAAATCGTTCACGTATATAGTGCTGCATCTGTTGAAGCGGGGGAAGACATTACCATCCCCAACGGTTGGTCTACGAATCTCGATGCAGAAGTATCTGGAGGCTCTGGCACTTACGATTTGCTCTGGACACCCGAAAGTTTGCTTGTTAACCCAACCGTTATCGATCCCGCTACCGTTAATCTGGGCGCAACAACTGTATTTAAACTGAATGTTGCCGACGCCAGTTCAGGCTGCGAGAGTGCTGACTCAATGACTGTGATTGTGACAGGAGGCGCACTGCAAGTCACCGCAACAGCTAACCCAACCACCATCTGTCAGGAAGAAGTTGTTAACTTACAGGCTTTACCATCAGGAGGTTCTGGAAACAACCAATTTACCTGGACATCTAATCCTCCTGGATTTACAGGGTCTGAAGCCGAATTGTCTGACTACCCTATGGTAACAACTACTTACACTGTGAGTGTATTTGATGGACAGAATACCGTCCAATCTTCCATCACTGTTAACGTTAAACCCAAACCCATTGGAAATGCAGGAAACGACATCAATATTACAACCGGAACTTCTACGACCATTACAGGAGCTTCAGCCTCTTCAGGTTCAGGTGTTTATTCTTACTTCTGGACACCAGTCGACAAACTACTTGATCCAACTTCATTAAAGCCGGCAACTGTCATCCTCGACGAAAGTCAGGAATTCAATTTTGTAGTTAATGATGCCAACGGTTGCTCAAGCATTCCTGATAATATGTTTGTTTTTGCAGGAGGTGACCAACTGAGCATCTCTCCCACCTCATCGGCCTCTTCCAACACCATTTGCCAGGGTGAAACAGTGAAATTGTTTCCCAATGCCATGGGTGGCGGAGGGAGCTATACTTACAAATGGACAACCGCTGATGGTTATGAAACAACCTCCCAGACACCCACCGTTGCTCCAATGCAAACGACAACTTACTATATTGAGGTAAACGACACCTACAAAATTGTCAACGGACAAATAACTATTCTGGTGAACCATACTCCAGTGGTTAATCTAATACCCGAAAATGCACATGTTTATGGTGTTGACACCATCATCGTTTGTGTGCGCGATTCCGTTGTTCTGGATGCGAATACCGATCCTGAGAACCCTCCGGTAATGCAGTACCACTGGTCGACAAATACAAACCAACGGTTATTCACTGCCTCAACAAACGGGAGCTGGATTGAGTTTCAGTCGTATTGGGCAAAAACTACCAATCCCGTTACAGGGTGTTTCGGCACGGATTCACTGGTTGTATTCTTCGATTTCAGAGAGTGTAATATCGGCATCGAAGAAACCGGAGTGCTTGCAGGAAAAGTAACCATGTCGCCAAACCCCACCAATGGCATTGTTGACATCTCAATCCATGAAACGGCGGGTGATCTGGACATCGAAGTCCACGATATTGGTGGCAAACTGTTGCAGGAGAATCATTATGATGACGTCAACAATGAAAACAGGATAATTCAAATAAATTTGGAGAAACATCCTGCCGGTTTATACCTGATCAGCATTAAACATAAAAAAGGGTACTACAACGCCTCTGTTATTAAACAATAAATCACTTTTTAACATTTTCATTTAACATGATTAGTAACAAAGGAATTATCGCTTCTTTCCTTACAGGAATAGTTGTTTTATTAGCCTCTTCTGCCATTGCACAAAGCACCCGTAATTGCGAATATATCAGACCACATCAGGCAGATAACTGGATTTTTGGGAACAGAGCGGGATTAAACTTTCAAGGTGAGACGGGAATACCAGGTCCAACGGCAGGGCAGTTTAACCTACCATACGGCAGTTCGTCGTATTCCGATGCCAACGGCAACCTGTTTTGCTTTACAAATGGCATGGAAATATATAACAGAGGTTATTACCAGATGCAGAACGGAACCGGACTTTCAGGCAATGCCTATGCTACCATGAATTCGATCATTGTACCAAATCCCCGAAATGATAAACAGCTGATTGTATTTACAGTAGACATGTTCTTACCTCCTGTTTTTACCAATGGCGTAAATTTTTCCATTATCGATTTCTCCGTGACACCCAGTGGCGAAGTCATACAGAAAAACAACCCATTATTCACAGAGAATGCCCAAAAAATATGTGCCGTTCAACATCAGAATCAGCGTGACTATTGGGTAATTCTGCATGGTTTTGGTGACACGAAAGGTGACGCGTTTTACACCTATTTGGTAGATACAGGTGGCGTTAACCTTGCACCGGTGATCAGCCAGACAGGCTATAAACATCAGGGAGATTTTAACAACAGTGGTGGATATATGAAAGCCTCACCCGATGGCACCAAAATTGCCTTAGCTATACCGGTTGACGGAATTGTAGAATTATTCGATTTCAATAAATCAACCGGTACTTTATCAGAAAGATCGGCTTCAACTCCGGGATCTTTCTATTTTCCGTATGGAATAGAATTTTCACCTGACAATTCAAAACTCTACGTGTCGACCTCCCCTATCGAAGCAAACACTAATTACCTGTATCAGTTCGATTTAACGCTGGACAACCCATTCCAAACCACACCAACAATTATTGAACAATTCGATTGGAGTGTTATAGGTTCCAATGACAGCCTCATGGGCGCTTTGCAACTTGCCCCCGACGGGAAAATTTATCTGAGCAAATTCTTAAAAGGAGCTGTGGATGGAAAACCGACCATCAGTGTAATTTACAATCCTAACCGCGAAGGAACAAATTGTAATTACAATTCGCTGAACCTACAGAACAACACGCCTTTGTACCTGGAAGGAAGTCGTACCATGGTGGGTCTCCCCACCTTTATTACCGATTACCTCAACATTCCCCATTTTTCATTTTTCAACACCTGCCACCACGACACAACTGATTTTCAAATAAGAAACACAGCCAATGTTGAACCTGACTGGAATTTCTCTACCATCGACCCCTCTGGCTCTATAGTTGGAGCTGATATGCTTAACCCAGGATTTGTATTTTCCTCACCAGGAACTTATCAGGTGGAATTAACCGAATCATGGGATGGAACCACCTACCCTCCCATTCAACGGGAAGTAACCATATATCCGCTTCCAAATGTGGATATTGGAAAAGGTGCTGATACGATTTCAATTTTACCCAATTCAACCATAAGACTTGATGCAGGAGAATATGACTATTATCAGTGGAATCCGGGTGGTAGCAATGGACGTTATCTGGATGTATCCGCCGAAGGTCTTTATTCTGTTAC
>DJVY01000069.1 GCA_002440885.1 Bacteroidales bacterium UBA6244 | reverse complement strand
CCTGCCGGGTTCACGAAAAAAAGGTTATCACCCTCAAAAGTGGTAACCTTTTTAAATTTATCGGTGACCATACCTGTCGCCGAAAAGGCAAATGACTACTTTTACGTTGCAAAACCAAAAGAGATGATTGAAAAGAAAATATTGGAAATACTCAAGGACGCCATCGGCGAACTCTATGGCCAACAGCCTGACAACAGCCTGCTTCAGGTTCAAAAAACAAGACCTGAGTTTCAAGGCGAATACACGGTAGTGGTGTTTCCATTGTTAAAAATCTCCCGGAAAAACCCTGAACAAACAGCACAGGAACTGGGTACATTTTTTATAGAAAAGTCTCCTGAGATTACTGATTTTAATGTCATTAAGGGGTTCCTGAACCTAAGCGTGAGCCAGAGTTACTGGCTCGGTGTTTTCAACCAAATGCTAACAGACAACCAATATGGGTTCATCTCTGAGAAACAAGGTAATCCTTTGGTTATTGAATACTCCTCCCCTAACACGAACAAACCCCTCCATCTCGGACATATCCGAAATAATTTACTGGGATGGTCTGTGGCCGAAATAGTTAAAAGCAGTGGAACGCCAGTAAAAAAGGTCAATCTGGTAAACGACAGGGGAATTCATATCTGCAAGTCCATGTTGGCATGGCAAAAATGGGGCAATCAGGTTACTCCGGAAATAACTGACCAGAAAGGTGATAAGCTGGTAGGCGACTATTACGTACGCTTTGACCAGGAATATAAAATAGAAATCAAACAGTTGATTGAAAGTGGTCAAGACCCGGATTGGGCTAAAAACAATGCCCCTCTCCTGCTCGAAGCCAAGCAGATGCTTAAAAAGTGGGAAGACGAAGACCCTGAAATCCGCGAACTCTGGAATAAAATGAATCGCTGGGTTTATGATGGATTTGACCAGACCTATGAACGGATGGGCATTGACTTCGACAAGATTTATTATGAATCACAGACCTATCTGTTGGGTAAATCCTTGGTTGAAGAAGGTCTGCAAACGGGAGTGTTTTACAAAAAAGAGGATGGATCTGTTTGGTGTGATCTTACCAGCGATGGCCTGGATGAGAAACTGTTGCTTCGTGCTGACGGGACTTCTGTTTATATGACTCAGGATTTAGGAACTGCGCAACTTCGGTACGACGATTATCACCCCGACAAACTAATTTATGTTGTAGGGAACGAACAAAATTATCATTTCGATGTGCTCAAACTTATCTTGAAAAAACTGGGAAAAAGTTGGGCCAGCCATATCGAGCACCTCTCCTATGGTATGGTTGAATTGCCACAGGGCAAGATGAAATCGCGTGAAGGAACTGTTGTGGATGCAGATGA
This sequence comes from Bacteroidales bacterium UBA6244, assembly GCA_002440885.1. Taxonomy (GTDB): domain Bacteria; phylum Bacteroidota; class Bacteroidia; order Bacteroidales; family F082; genus UBA6244. The sequence goes on along the minus strand of DJVY01000069.1, from coordinate 10,201 downwards.
CCTGATGGATGAAATGTACCAGACAGCAAAAAAAACAACTGAGGAGCTTGGGAAGTTTGATGATTTCACTCCCGATGAAGCCCATACACTCTACCAAATGCTTTCTCTGGGTGCGCTTAAATATTTCATCCTTAAGGTAGACCCAAAAAAGACCATGATGTTTAATCCGCAGGAATCGATTGATTTCACTGGAAACACAGGTCCATTTATTCAATATACCCATGCCCGAATACAGTCGGTGTTGCGCAAAGCTACGGAGTCGGGAATTGAATTTAGCCACACCTGCTGAATATTCGGGTGAAATAAGCGATAAAGAAAAGTCCCTTTTAATTCTGCTCCATGGTTATCCACAGACATTAAAGCAGGCTGCAGAAAATCTCAGTCCGGCACTCATCGCCAATTACGTATATGAGCTGGCCAAAGAGTTTAACCAGTTCTACCATGCCGTCACTATTTTAAAGGAAGAACGCCTGCCGGAGAAACGTTTTAGGTTGCAATTGGCCTTTGTTACAGCACGAACAATTAAATCGGCCATGCAACTTCTCGGCATAGGCGTTCCTGACCGAATGTAAGGATTTTTAGCCGGCACAGAGGGTCATCGCACACTTTACGCCATCAGCTGCGCTTGAAATAATTCCCCCGGTATATCCACTTCCTTCACCAATGAAGTAAAGGTTGTCGAATCCTGAGCACCTTCCATCGGCCTCTCTTACCACCTGCACAGGTGAGGAAGTTTTGCTTTCCAAGCCCATCAGAACACCCTGGTCAAATCCTTTTATTTTTCGGTTAAAATCTTCGAGCCCTGAAGCAATGGCTTTGCTGACAAAGGCAGGCAGCATGGAATACAAGGGAGCCGGTTGATTCCCAAGCGGGTAACTGCTTTTAAGTACTGAATTTTTCACCCTGGATTGCAGGAAATCAGATGCCGTACAGGCCGGAATTTCATAACCATTGGCGAAATTAAAGTAACGTTCTTCCAAACGATCCATCCAGTCGAGGGCCTCGAGTGGAGTACAGGTATGACCTGATAACTGATCCGGATGAACTCCGGCTACAATCCCCGAATTGGCATAGAAACCGTTGCGCTGGTAATAGCTCATGCCATTCACAACACTTTTAACAGAAAAAGCCGCAGCCGGAACAACCGTGCCTCCCGGACACATACAAAAACTATAAACAGGCATATCGGTGGGGCTTTTCGCAGTAAGTCTGTATTCGGCAGCTTTCGCTCCGGGTAATTTTTCCACACCCCATTGGGCTTTATTTATCAGCGTTTGTGGATGTTCGATGCGGTGACCAATGGCGAAATTTTTTGTTCTGAACGGCACTCCCCTGTTGATTAACATCCGGTACGTGTCGTAAGCGGAATGTCCTGTGGCCATGATGAATAGGTCGGCCTCGATATTTCCCTTGTTGGTAACGAGTTGGTCAACCCGACTTCCTTTCATCACAACGTCTTCAACCAGGGTATCAAACAAAAATACCCCTCCATTTTGCACAAAAGTCTCCCGCAAGTTAGCCACCACAATTTTCAGGTTGTCAGTCCCCACGTGAGGATGTGCCATATATATTATTTCGGGCGGAGCTCCGGCCTCAATATATTCCAACAGAATAAAACGCCGCTCTTTGCTGATGTGCTTGTTGCGTGAGGTCAGTTTTCCGTCAGAAAAAGTGCCTGCTCCTCCTTCACCAAAAGCGTAGTTGTTCTGAGTAGAAAATAATCCTGCTTTTTCCAGCTCCCTGATCGCCTCTGCTCTTTGCCCTACCTGCGATCCCCGTTCTACAATAGTCACCGAAAAGCCAGCCTTTTGCAATACATGTGCCGCAAAAAATCCGGCAGGCCCACTTCCGACCACCACTACCCTTTCTTTGCGTTTTTTCGGTGTAATATCAATGGTTTCGGGCACAGGAAGTGAATCTCCTTTTAATTCTTCCGAAACAATCCATCCGTTAATTAACCAATGGATGTCATTCTTTTTCCTCGCATCCAGGCTTTTTTTATCGATATGAAAAGTGAATTCACCTATTCGAAACTGACGTTTAAGCAAGCGGAAAACGTCCTCTTCGTGGTAATTTACCGGTAGTTTTAATTGAACAGATTTATAGCCCATAACTAGTATTCTTGAAAGGACAAACATAGAAAATATTCCTCACGGTTTCAGAATGCAAACAGGTCATTAATACTAAAAACTGAACTTGCTCCGGAATTTCCGTTCATTACTTTAATAAAATGCCCGATTCTATCTGGAATGATTTCAAATAATACTTACATTTGCCGCTGAAATAACACATTAAGTAAGATGATTAAAATTAAAGTATTTATTTTCGCCTCAGCGTTGGCTTTTGGCTTAAGTTCTTGCTGTGGCGACACACAGCAGCATAGCGAGGATCACCAGCACGGAGCAACGGTTGTTACCGACACCACCGTACATTACGCAAAAGAAGTGCATTTGGCGAACATTAAACAGCTTACCGCTGGCGGCGACAATGCCGAGGCCTATTTTAGTTTCGATAATTCGATGATAGTTTTTCAGGCAAAAGTCCATAAATGGGGAAGCGAATGCGACCAGATTTACTATTTTCCTTTTGCCGATGGGGATATGATTGATGTTCAACCCAAACTCCTGAGCGAGGGTCTTGGACGCACCACCTGCTCCTACTTTATGCCGGGTGACACAACCGTGCTGTATGCTTCCACCCGTTCCGGAAGCGCAGCTTGTCCTCCCGAACCGGAAAAACGCGCCGATGGGAAATACGTGTGGCCTATCTATGCGGATTTTGACATCTACGTAGCTAATCTGAAGGGCGAAATTGTTGATACACTTGTCAGTGGTCCGGGATACGATGCAGAAGCCACCGTATCGGCTCAGGGCGATAAAGTTGTGTTTACCTCCGATCGCAGTGGCGATCTTGAATTGTACACCTGCGACATCGATGGATCGAATGTAAAACAAATTACTTTCGGCGTTGGCTATGATGGCGGCGCATTTTTTAGCCCTGATGGAACCAAACTGGTTTTCAGATCATCGCGCCCTCAAACAGAAGCTGAAATAGCCGAATACCGCAACCTCCTAAGCCAGGGATTGGTGATGCCCACCAACATGGAAATATACACCTGTAATGTGGATGGCAGCGATCTGAAACAAATCACAAAACTGGGCAAAGCCAACTGGGCTCCCTTTTTCCACCCCTCAGGTGAGAAAATAATTTTCAGCTCGAACCATGCCGGTGAAAGAGGCTATGAATTCAACCTGTTTATGATAAATACTGACGGTACAGGCCTGAAACAAATCACTTTCGATCCGATTTTTGACGCCTTTCCGATGTTTTCATACGATGGTAAGAAGCTAATCTTTGCCTCTAACAGAAACAATGGTGGCACACGAAACACCAATCTGTTCATTGCTGATTGGGTAGAATAAACCAGGAAAGAAAATTCTTTGATGGATCATGCTTTTTGAAAAAAGAAAAAGGGTTTTTGATGTTCTCGCCGGTTTAGGTATTGAATACGAGGTGTTTGAGCACCCACCACTAAACACCATTGAAATGGCGCTTGAATATTGGAAAGATATCGAGGCTACGCACTGCAAGAATCTTTTTTTCAGAAATCACAAAGGAAACCAGCATTATTTGGTCATTATCAAAGACACCACCCCCTTTAACGTGACTTCGCTGGAGAAAAAACTCAGGCAGGGAAAGCTGACTTTCGGTTCTGAGAAGAGGTTAATCAAGTATCTGGATGTCCTTCCCGGATCAGTTTCGCCTTTCGGATTAATAAACGACACAGCGAAACATGTGATCGTTTTTCTGGACGAGCAACTGAAAAATAGCCAAAAAATCAGTTTTCATCCCAACGATAATACAGCCAGTCTGGTGCTTAGCTTTTCCGATTTTATCAAATATCTGAATCATCAGGGAAATTTTTATGGTTATATTGACCCATCCCCAAAAAACGACTAGTTTTGTGGTATGGAACCTATAGCTATTGATGTCCGATCAGAAATCGGAAAACTTAACGGTGTAATCGTGCATGTGCCTGGCCCTGAGGTAGAAAACATGACGCCTGAAAATGCTGCGCGTGCCTTGTACAGCGACATTTTGAATCTGGCCATCGCCTTGCCCGAATACAATAATTTTATTGGTGTGCTAAAAAAGTACACCAATGTTTTTGAAGTCAAAGACCTGCTGCACGACATTCTGAAAAATAACCATGTGAAGAATGAAATGCTGCAAAAGATTTGCCAATACGAAAAGCACGACCAAGACGATGTGTGCCGCATGGTACAGGAACTTGACCCTGAAATACTAGCGAGACAACTTATTGAAGGAGTGGAAATGCAAAAAGACAACCTCACCCGTTTTCTTGACAACGAGCGGTTTTGCATGCATCCCTTGCCCAACTTCTTCTTTACCCGCGATGCCAGCTTTTCTGTCGGCAACGAAGTGATGATCAGCAAAATGGCTAACAGCGTGCGCGAAAGGGAAACCATGATTATGGAGGCGATTTTTAATTACCACCCTATTCTACAGGCAAAAACTGTTAATCCTGTAAACTTGTACGACAAAACAAAAAAAGGTACAATTGAAGGTGGAGATGTGATTGTGGCGCGCGAAGACATTATTTTAGTAGGAACTGGTGACCGCACCACAACACAAGGTATTGACTCACTGATTGAGCATTTTAAAACCAAGCCTGGAGTTCAGCACATCATTGTGCAGGAATTGCCTTTCAAACCTGAGTCGTTCATCCACCTGGACATGGTGTTTACTTTCCTTGACCAGGACAAGTGTATGATTTTTGAACCACTGATAATTGATGCAACGAAATACCTTACCATTCATATCACAATTGATGGCGAAAAGGTGGTAAGCATTAAAGAAGAAAAGAATATACTGGCAGCACTCCGCTCGTTAGGCATGGATTTAGAGCCTATACGCTGTGGTGGCAACGATGACGTCTTCGTAATGGAACGTGAACAGTGGCAGAGCGGTGCAAATTTTTTCACGCTTGAACCGGGAAAGTTCATCGGTTATGCCCGGAATGTGAATACCATTGAAAACCTGAATAAGCATGGATTTGAGGTGGTAAGAGCACGGGATATAGTAAGCGACAAAGTAAAAATTGAAGATTACAAAAAACTGGTTATTACCATCGAAGGCAACGAACTCTCACGCGGAGGTGGCGGAGCGCGTTGCATGACTATGCCTATTTCGCGGCAACAAGTGACCTGGTAAAAACAAAGAAATCAATGGATAAACTAATTGCCTGGAATAAAGCCCGACCCCTGCACACCATTTTCTGGTGTGGTCTTTTTTTACGACTTCTGGCCGCCATCTTTGCGAAAGGCTACGGGTGGCATGATGATCAGTTTCTGGTCATTGAAATCGCGCAATCGTGGCTCGATGGTGTTGACTTTTACAGCTGGCTTCCAAACAAACAAGGTACCAATATCCCCGAAGGTTTTAGCTTTTTTTATCCCGGTCTTCATTTTATGCTGTTTTGGCTGCTTGAGTTCCTAGGGCTAACCGATCCTCAGACAAAGATGTTGATCGTAAGAATATTACATGCCTTATGGTCGATGGTGATTGTGGTATTTGGCTACAAAACCACCCTTTTGATAGCAGGAAAAAAACCTGCTGCCCTGGTGGGTTGGTTGTTGGCCACCTTCTGGATTTTCCCTTTTTTGAGTGTGCGCAATCTGGTTGAATATGCCAGCATACCTTTTTTGATGGTTGGGCTCTGGATGATTATAACCGGGCAGAAAAACCAACGCCCTGCGCTCTGGTTTTTGGCTGCCGGTCTCGTTTTGGGCATGGCGTTTAATGTACGCTTTCAAACCCTGATCGTTACCGGAGGCTTTGGCCTGGCTTTATTGTTTCAACAGCGCTGGAAAGAGACTTTTCTGGTGGCCTTGGGAACCTTAATCAGCATCCTTGCTGTTCAGGTTACCGTTGATTATTTTGTTTGGGGAAAGCCACTGGTTCAGTTCATCGAATATGTAGATTATAACATGCATAATGCTGCACTTTACATAGTTAGCCCATGGTATACCTACCTCCTTTTTTTGCTTGGCATCATGATTCCGCCTGTTAGTATTTTCATTTTTGCAGGGTATTTTTATAGTTGGAAAAAACTTTCGATCCTGTTTGTCCCCATTTTGATTTTCATGATTTTTCACAGCTATTACCCAAACAAACAGGAGCGTTTTGTTGTCACAATCATGCCTTTTCTTTTCATGGCCGGTGTCGTTGGTTGGCAACGAATGGTTCAATTATGGAATGAAAACAAGAAAACAATGAAATGGATAGCAGGTTCTTGGATGTTTTTCTGGATAGTGAATTTTATTCTCCTTGTTCCGGTAACGGTGATGTATTCCAAAAAGGCAAGAGTTGAGAGCATGGCCTACTTATCGCAATACGATCAGATTCAACATTTTTTAATTGAAGATGAGCAACAAACAGTGCTTAGGTTTCCTCCTCAGTATTACTTAAAAAAGTGGATCAATTATGACACTTTCATGCGCAACGACTCCATTAATGGTTATCGCGACAAAATTGCTCGGGGAGGAACTGTTCCTGATTTTGTGCTGTTTTTTCAACCCGACAACCTGGATAGAAGGGTTGATAGCATGCTGACCATCTTTCCGGAACTTGAATATGAAGCCACCATTGAACCCGGTTTTATGGACAAAGTGATTTATTGGCTAAATCCCATAAACGACAACCAGATCATTACCATTTACCGCAATAGTGCCACCATAGCTAAAACTACTGCCGAATAAAAATGAGACCCGAAGAAGCAAAATCACGGATTGAAACGCTTGTGCTCCTTATCAACAGGTACAACCACGAGTACTACATGGAGTCGAATCCATCTGTCAGTGATTTTCAGTTTGATCAATTGCTGAAGGAGCTCGAAACACTGGAGCAACAATTTCCGGAATTTTTACTGCCTTATTCCCCCTCGCATCGTGTGGGTGGCGCTCCCAGCAAGGAGTTTGCGACTGTAACCCACCGTTATCCAATGCTTTCGCTATCGAACACTTACTCGTCAGCCGAACTTGCAGAATTTGACGCCAGAGTAAAAAAAGCCATTGGTGAAGAGGTGGAATATGTATGCGAGCTAAAATACGATGGACTATCGATAAGTTTAACCTACGAAAATGGCATTCTAAAACAGGCTGTTACACGTGGCGATGGCAACCAGGGTGATGATGTTACCAATAATGTTAAAACAATAAAAACTATCCCGCTACAGCTTGCTCCCGGAGCACCTGATTTTTTTGAAATACGGGGCGAGATTATTATGCCCAAATCGGTTTTTGAAAAGCTGAATACAGAGCGTGAAGAAAACGGAGAACTCCCTTTTGCCAACCCGCGAAATGCCGCATCAGGAAGTGTAAAAATGCAAGATCCTGCCGCAGTGGCGCGTCGTCCTTTGGATTGTTTTCTATATCAAATACCGGTTAGTAACGGATTATTCCGCACACATATGGAGGGACTTCATCTGGCAAAAAAACTGGGATTAAAGGTCTCTCCACAGGCCAAACTCTGCCGAAGTCTCGAAGAAATAATTTCCTTCATTAACTATTGGGACGAGCACCGCGATGGGTTGGATTTCGATATTGATGGCATTGTTATCAAGGTAAACCGACTTGATTTGCAAGATCAGCTTGGTTTTACGGCAAAAAGTCCGCGGTGGGCCATTGCCTACAAGTATAAAGCCAAAGAAGCCGAAACCGTTTTACTTTCCATTGACTATCAGGTTGGCAGAACAGGAGCTGTTACGCCGGTAGCAAATTTAAAGCCTGTTTTGTTGGCCGGAACTATCGTTAAACGTGCCAGCTTGCATAACGCCGATATAATAAAGAGTCTGGATGTACGCATTGGTGACACTGTATTGGTTGAAAAAGGCGGAGAGATTATCCCGAAAATTATTGGTGTCAGCCTGGAAAAAAGAGTTGTTGAGGCCAAACCTGTTGAGTTTGTAACAGATTGTCCTGAATGTGGTACTCCATTAGTACGCACCGAAGGTGAAGCGGCTTTTTTCTGTCCAAACGAAGACAATTGCCCACCACAGATCAAGGGTAAGCTAGAGCATTTTATTTCACGTAAAGCCATGAATATTGACAGTTTAGGTGAAGGCAAAATCGAAATGCTGTGGGAAGCGGGGTTGGTAAACAATGTTGCTGATCTATATGATCTTACCTACGATCAATTGTTTGGTCTGTCAAAAACAATTCCGGCCTCAGGCGGTAAACCTGAGAAAAAATTATCTTTCAAGGAAAAAACCGCTGAAAACATCATTAAGGGCATAAAAAACTCGATAAACGAACCATTTCACAAACTGCTTTTCGCGTTAGGAATCAGATTTGTAGGTGCAACTGTAGCCAAAAAATTAGCCTTCCACTTTAAATCGATCCAGCATATTTGCGATGCAACTTTTGACGAATTAATTGCAGTTGAGGATATTGGAGAACGCATTGCCGACTCGCTCCTTACCTGGTTTGCCCGTCCTGAACACACCATGCTCATTTCCCGATTAGAACAACATGGATTACAACTTACAGAAATAAACCATGAGCCGCTTACTTCAGGCTTGCTCTCAGGGAAATCCTTTGTGGTTAGCGGAGTATTCAGTCAGTTTTCCAGGGAAGAGCTCAAACAGCAGATAGAAAAACACGGAGGCAAGAACTTAAGCGCCTTAAGCGCGCAGACCTCTTATCTGGTTGCTGGTGAGAATATGGGACCAGCCAAAAAAGCAAAGGCCGAAAAACTAGGCATCCCCATCATATCCGAAGATGATTTCCTAAAACTTATTAGCTAGGGAATTACTATTTACCAGACTTTTTATTTAGCTTAATCAGCAACCAGCCAAATCCTACGACGAAGTGTAACAGAACAACACCCATGATGACATAGGCCCATGCATTTTCACTCCACATTTCTTATTTTATCGGATAGTAAATATCAGTTTCCCATTTCGACTCGTCGGGCTCAGTAGCGGGATCTGTAACATAAACTTCCCAGATATAGTCATCACACGTGATGTTAAAATCCTGCATGAATTCCTCAATGGCTTCGTGGCTTTTACTTGTGTCGTAACCACCGAAATGTTTGACAAACAACACTTTTCCGGCTGGTAACTCGAAGTATTCCACCTCATTTTTTCCGTTCACCTGCTCCTGTACCGGTATTGCAGCCCTGATTTTTATCATTCCGTCTGGATCCCAGTTATAATAAACGGCATAGGGAATGCCTGCCATGGGTATCTTTTTAGCATTCATAAACCCCATAATTTTTCCATAACTTCTCTCGAGCATGACACCAATTTGATCCACAGTAGTGGAATCGAGCACCGACAAGGAAGGCAAGGCAGTCACTTCAATTGTTTCTATTTCGGGAGGTGCGGGCAAGGCCTCAGCATATTCTTTAAGCTTGTTGAGCCCACTCTGCATGAAGGGTTTCATCATTATTCCGGCCATAGCTCCCATGTATCGCCCTAAGGGATAATCTAAGTCGAGCATGGTCGTTGTCCAAGTCACAGCTACCTCATCACCTTGTTCTTCAAACTCCCAGTTATCAATTGCCATCCCTTGATCAGGCTGAAAATAAAGATCGCTTTTAATCAGTTTGTAAGGGACACATTCTTTGATTTCGAGTGACCCATCTCCCATGGTTTTGCTCAACCAACTCATTTTTGCACCTACGCCCTTTTCTTCACCTGCGTAAGACAATTCCATGGCCGTGTCGGCGGCATGAAAAGGTGACCAGTTATTCCAGTTTGTAAGGGTACGCACCTGATTAAAAACTGTTACAGGTTTGGCTTTGATGTTTACCTTCTCACTTACACTAACTTCGCTAGCTAAAAATAGAGGGATAATTAGAAAAAGTGCAAGAAGTATCAATAAAATGACACCAATAATTTTTAACGCTTTCATGGTTTTTCAGTTTTAGTGAAGAGCAAATATAGTAATTATTAAAAAGAATATCCAATACCTGCGGTAAGCATTAGCACACCAATATGTATGTTTTCGGATGTGACAGCTCCGTTTTTAGCATATTCAAAATCAAGTTTTGATCCGATATAAGAGGCTGCGAAATTAATTCCCAGCTGATCGTTTATCTGTATTTTTCCACCCATTGATGAATATAATGCGAATATTATTTGGTTATCCGAAGTCTCAGTAAATTTTTCTGT
>DJVY01000143.1 GCA_002440885.1 Bacteroidales bacterium UBA6244 | reverse complement strand
ATTAATATTGATTCCAATACTTATGTAGATCTGGATCCAGTCCATTTAGATAAAGCAAAGAAAGAATATTTGATAAAAATGGGAGAATTATCTTTTTCCTTTTTTTCAAAATTTGAAGAAGATAATATCAGAAATGCTTTTAACCTTTTTGAAATGGATGGGGATAATAAATTGATCTTAGATCGGGAATTATTTATCAATCCGTACATAAGTTTATATGAAATTCCGATATGTTATTATAAACCCAAAACTATGGAAAAAAGAGAAGTTTATAAAATGGAAAGAGTCGTTTTCTATCCCAGTTTTTTAGGAACAGGAAAATTAAGAATGGAATTTTACCCTTTGAAAATATATGGAAAATTTCTTAAAAGTTTAATTGAAATAAATAGGACATTTACCTTATTTGAATTAATCCAAAATCTTGCTAATTCAAATAAGAATTTAGATTATTCATTAATAGAGAGTCGAATGATTATCGCTGTCCGTAATTTATTATGTAATCAACTTTTAATTTTAAAATAAATGGTGGAACCGAAAAACCAACAATAGAGTAGGGATATTTTTAAATTTTGTATCTATGGACAAAGAAGATCAAAAGAACTTGGATGAAGTAAAAAAAGAAATTAAAAAGGAATTGGCAGTTGAAGCTGAGGAATTATTAACATCTGAGTTAAGTGAAGTAGAGGGTGGTGCCATGGCAAGTTGCACAAATTGTAAGCTTTTATGTTACAATGAACTAATTTAATTGAGAATTGTGCTGGGGGGATTAAAAATGCTTTCTTCGCTGATATAATTGTTTACTCGTCATTAAACTTTCTGTTAATGAGAAGAAACGAAAAAGCTACTTTTGATGCCCCCATTTTTTACTAAAATTAAGAATGTATATCTATAATATTTATTTGAACCAGTTTAAATCTCAATCAATAACTTGATTTAAAGGTATTGGGTTAGGCGTTTAGACCGCACTAATATATTTGTTGGCATATTTCTATATAACTGATATTCAAATGTTTATGAATTTTTATATTTTTCGTATCGACACATTTTGCACATGATATGCAGTTTGATCATCATTAACCGAAGTTCAAATTCTATAAATTGCTGTAAATCAATTACAAAAAATGGGCGGCTTAAGCGCCTATACCAATAAAGGTATTTGATTTGGATTCATTTAAAGCTTATTTAAACTGTAAGTTATCGTCATCTTTGTTGAATACACATACATTTAAAAAAATAAATAGGAAATGGCAAAATCTATCATTTTTAATCCAAATTATTTTATGAAACCTGATATAGGACGAACTTTAATAATGGCTAAATATTTAGGAAGACAGCTTCCTATCTCTGATGGTTTCGAAACTTTTATACATCCAATACATGCTGTCATTTTAAGTTTCATGAACGGAGAGGATATGGATTTATCCGTCGAAAAAGTTTCGAAATATTTAAACGTAGATAATAAAATTGTTTTTAACTTTATTGATAAAATAATAGATAATGACTCTTTTATCGCAGTCCATTCTAAACAAGGCATATCAACATTCCCCCCAAATACTTTGATATCGACAGTTAATAACTGTCCAAATGGGAACTACATTCCGGAAATGTTTATAGACAAAAATGTTGATTTAAGATCTAAAAGACATGCAACTCCTACCAGTATTGTTTTAATGGTCAATAATAGATGTTTGACAGATTGTTTTTATTGTTATGCAGATAGAAGGAAAAAAATAGATTGTCAAATACCCTTAAGTAGAATTAAAGAATTAATAAGAGAGGCAAAAGATTTAAATGTCAGGAGCTTTGATGTTATTGGAGGCGAATTTTTTTTATATAAAGAATGGAGAGAATTACTGAAAGAATTACATGAGTATGAATATTATCCTTATTTATCAACAAAAATGCCTTTATCAGAGAATGACATAAAATCTTTGGTTGATATGGGTATTATGGATTTACAAATTTCCTTAGACACATTGATAGACGATAATCTTATTAAGATAATAAACGTAAAACCTACGTATATAGGAAAAATGAAAAATACTCTTGCATTATTAAATAAATATAAAGTAAAAGTGTTTATACATACAGTATTAACTCAATTAAATGATTCTATTGAAGACATGATATCTATTGCTGATTATATAATGAGATTTGATAATATCATAGAATGGAAAATTGATAGAGCGGGTTCATCTCTTTATCTTACTCAAGGGTATGCAGAAATAAAACCTAGAGAAGAAAATATAGAAAAAATAAAGTTATATACTTCAACATTAGCCGAAAAAGTTAAATTTCCAATAAGATGTACGCGTCCTATAATTAATAACGAGATAATTGACAGAAATACTGGTCTATCGGATTTTTTTAATAGAGGACTTTGTAGCGGTAATTACTCCGGTTTCTTTATTTTACCCGATGGAAAAGTTACACTTTGTGAAGAATTATACTGGATGCCTAAATTTATTCTGGGAGATGTTTTAAATGACAGTTTATTAGATGTTTGGAATTCGAAAAATGCAATAAAAATGTTTTATTTATCTCAAGACGATTTTCCAAAGGATTCATTATGTAGTTCTTGTGAAGAGTTTATTGGTTGTCGATCTGTTAGACAAATTTGTTGGAAAGAAACGATAAAGCAATTTGGAAAGGATAAATGGTATTATCCCGATGTAAACTGCCCTAAATTATTAGATTGAAAACTTGATATGCTTTTTGTGAAGATAAAAAAACTTACAAGTAATATGCCGAGTAAGGTGGCGAAAAATTCTGTCATGAAAATATTTGTTACGAAAAAAATAGTAAAACTTATATCTGTTTTTCTCTCAATCTTATTTCCCTTTGCTGCAAATGCGACTGTTCCCGTTTTGGGTAGAGTAATTGAAAGTGTGGTAAACACACTCTTGGAGTATGCCAACATACTATTGTTGTCGCTGCCTGATTCTATCTTTGTAACCGGAGCAACAAGTGGTGGAGATGGGCGTTTCCGGTTTGATAACCTAAACAGCGGTAAATATTTGCTGAAAATATCGTTTATCGGATTCGAAAACAAACTTATCCAAGTTGATGTATCATCAATTCCCATTGATTTGGGAGATATTCCATTGAACGAATCAAATGTTTTAAGCGAGATAGTAATTACTTCCAAAATTCCGCCTTTTCAATCCGGAGTTAACGGAGGAATCGTCGCGAATGTCTCCACAACATTGCTAAGTACAGTTGGTACGGCAAATGATGTGTTACAGCGGATACCGGGCGTGATGGCCGAAGAGGGGAAAATAATTGTGTTCGGCAAAGGCGCTCCCATTGTCTATATCAACAACCGGAAAGTTCGTGACACGTCCGAACTGGAACGATTGGAGTCGTCAGAGATATCAACTGTAGAACTGATTACCAACCCCGGTTCCAAATATGACGCTGAAGGTCGCGCAGTGTTGTTGATCAAGACCAAAACGAGGATCGACGGGTTTTCGGCCCAGATAACCGAGCGTTTCAGGATCGGGAAATATTTGGGCGACACTGAGAACGTCAGTATCGCCTATACTAAAAGCAGGCTGAACTTGTTTGCTACCTATTACCATAATTATGGTAAGTGGGAATCAACCGAGGATCACTTTTTTACACTGAAAAATGCGGATGGCGTATGGAAACACACCACCTTACTGCCGGACTATCTCTATTATGGAAATTCTCAACAAGCTACTACTGGTTTCGATTATTCGCTAAATGACGGACACGCCGTGGGTGGGCTGTATCAATACTATACATCCGCTTATAAATATGATATGCCTATCAGCACTTCCACAGATTTGGACGATGCCCTGTTCGAAACGTCACAGTCGCAGTCTTATACGAAAGACGAAGGCTATCAACATCTAATAAATGCGTTCTACAACGGCGACTTTAGTGACAGGTTTTCACTCCATTTCGACTTTGATTATCTAAATAACCATAACAACAAGGATCAACAGACGGAAGAGAGTGTAAATTCAGCTCCTGCGAATGCGGTGGATATTTTCAACCAAACCGATTACGACTTGTATGCTGGCAAATTAACCAATGGATGGAAATCGGATTTCGGCATCGTTGAGTTTGGTGGTGAGTACAATAATATTGCGGGCAACGGGTTTGTGCGTAGCAACGGCACCACTAACAACACCGAATTTACCAACACCGAGAAAAAAGCAGCTGCTTTTGCCAGTTATTTACACAAATTGGGTGGTGTGAATATGGCGGCAGGCTTGCGGTACGAACATACTACGGAATATTATACCGAAGGGAGCGAAAAAAATCCGGTTGTTGATCGCACATACAGCGACTGGTACCCTAATTTTTCCGTTTCGGAGGTGATAAAGAATGTGCATCTGAGCCTTGCGTTCAATAAACGTACGCAGAGGCCAAGTTTCAGCCAACTCAATGGCAATGTGATTTATGTAAACCGTTTCGTCTTCCAAAAAGGCGATCCTTACCTGAACAAGTCCAACATTTATGACCTTAACCTGCAGGCAACATTGAAGGCTTTTTACCTGAATATGGGTTATACATATATAAAGAATCCGGTGCTGTTGTTCTTCACGGAGCAGGAAAATAATCCCAACGCGATATTATCCACGTATGCTAATTTTCCGGAATATCAGACACTACATGCCACACTCAACTGGAACACAAAGATTGCATTCTGGCAACCCAACTACTCGGTCAATCTTACTAAACCATTCTTTTCTGCAAATTATGACGGGCAAATGATTGAATATAATAAATTTAATTATTCTTTCAGGGCATACAACGATTTTACGCTACCCAAAGGGTGGGTCCTTTCATGCAACTTTTCCCACAGGAGCGACCGGCAGGATGCTTTCTTTGAATCGAAGGGTTACCAGCGGTTTGACGCAGGTCTTCGCAAGTCGTTCTTGGGTAATTCCCTCCGCTTCAATTTGATGGTGTATGACCTGTTCAACGGGGTGAAGGATAAGGCCCACATGCAGTTGGATAATATTTTTTGGGATACGGACAAAAAGAATGAAACCCGTTACGCCACACTATCTATCACCTGTATGTTCAACAATTATAGTAAGAAATACCGCGGCAAAAGTGCGGCTCAGGACGACATCAACCGTTTTTGATTGTATAAATAAATGTTATTCGACGACAGCGAAACCTATATCCTCAACCCGGCATATGTGATGAAAAACGATTCACGCCGGGTTGTTATTTTTTCCAGATTAGGGCGAAATAATTTAAGTGCCCGGGATTGGGAGAGTTTGCTGCATCCTTTACATGCGAAGATCTTCAGTTTTTTTACCTTCAATAGACCATTATACACCACTATTTCCTTATTGAGCCGGTATCTGAATCGTGATGAATCGACGGTGAGGAAAATCGTTTTTCCCTTTATTGAAAATCCGCGGTCGGTTTATACCAAATATAAAGAAGATAAGGTATTTATTCCTAAAAATGTGATTATAAACCGAAAACGAATCGCTGGCGAAGTGGATTACTTGAATTTAATGCCGGATGTGTTTGATTGCTATTCGATCGATATAGTTACCCGGCGAATGTACACTGCCCCTTCATTGCTTACGTTGATGTTGAACAATATGTGTATCGCTGATTGTATCTATTGTTATGCGGATACGAAAACGAGAATAAAAAATAAATTGTCGACCACCCGTATGATTGAATTGATAGAAGAAGCCCATACTATGCAGGTGCGTGGGGTAAATCTTATGGGCGGAGAAATATTTCTTCATCCCGATTGGCCTGTTATCCTGAAAAAGTTAATGGACTTAAACATGTCTCCCGAATATATATCGACCAAATGTCCTATCAACGGTGAAATAATTGATTCCATCAAAAAGACCAGTTATAACAATCCCATACAAGTATCTGTGGACACCTGCTCACCCGACTTATTGAAACAGACATTGTTCGTAAAAAGTGATTACATTGCCAAGATATTACATGGAATAAAACTTTTAGACAAGAGTGGATTAAAGTATAGGATAGCGTCCGTGCTTACTACATACAATACAAAAAACAGTGTTTTCAAAGAACTTTCTTGTTTCATGTCGGGTCTTAAGAATATTACCGACTGGCGGATAACTCCGGCGGTTAATTCAAACTGGATCAAATACAACGATTTTCGGAAACTCAAACCCGGTAAGAACGAAATAGAAGCTTTATACGAATTTATCGAGAAACAAATAATACCCTGTTTAAGCTTTCCCGTATTGTTGAACCGTTCCGCTATAAACCGGGATTTTCATTACTGTACAACCGGTAGCATGGATTTCAAAGGGGTGAAATGCTCTGCGCTGAATAATCATTTGTTTATACTGCCGGATGGAAAAGCAACCATATGTGAGCAGTTATATTGGCTTCCCCGGTTTTTGATTGGAGATGTATCCGTTAGTAGTATATCGGAAGTATGGAACTCACAAGATGCTAAAAAATTGTTGACTTTAAAAAGAGAAGATATTCAGGACAGCAGCCCGTGTAAAGAATGCAAACTTTTCGACCCCTGCTTTTCCGTGAATAACCGCTGTTGGCTGGATATCGTGAAGGCATACGGAGAGCAAAACTGGGATTTTCCAGATCCACGTTGTGCTTATGCTCCCCCAATGACCAACGATTTAGAATTCTGACACTTTGTGTCTAATAGACTCGAAAGAATGCTTCTCTACTGAATTCGCCAGTCGCTTCTTAAGAATCAGATACCAGATAAAGAGGATGCTTCCCTTGAACAGGGAGGTGATGGTGATGGCCCACCAGACGCCGGTCACGCCGATGCGGGCGCCCAGAAAGAGCGCCAGCGGGATACGCAGTGTGTTGAAGAAAATGCTGATGATGGCCGGCGGGGTGGTCTTGCCCAGTCCGTTGAACATGCCCTGGGTGGTGATCTCCAGCATCATGAAGAGCTGTGAGAACCCAAGAATCAGCAGGTAATCGCCTCCCGCCAGATAGGCTTCCCGCTCCTGCACGAAAAGTGAGAAAATTTCTTCTCCAAACCCCACAAATGCCACAGTAACAATCACACCCAGCACACCCATCATCATCAGGGTATAACGGAAGGCACGGGTGGCACGCTGCATCTTGTTTGCTGCATAGTTTTGCGCCACAAAGCTACCCAGCGCCGTGGAGAAGCCGTTGGAGGTGTTCCAGGTAATACCTTCTATCTGGCCGCCAATAGACTGGCTGGTAATGCCGAGATACCCGCCGTAAACCGATGCGGTGCGGGCCAGGTTCATGTTGATGAAGGCGAAGTAGACATTCATGGCTGCCACGGGCAGTCCCAGTTTCAGGATGTTGAGCGTATACTTCCTGCGGGGACGGATCAGAAACCGGAAGCGGCCCAGCAGTCCGTTCTTCCGCTTCAGATGGTGAACAAAGAACAACAGTACCACTCCCTGCGACAAGATGGTGGCCAGCGCGGCCCCTTTTACTCCCATCTCCGGAAAAGGTCCCATGCCGAAGATCAGCAGCGGATCAAGGATGATATTGCACAACAATCCGGCAGCATTGAAATAAAAGGGGATGTCGCTTCGTCCCGAGCCGATGTATATGCCTGAAAAGTTGAGGATCAAAAATATGACAGGTATCCCCAGGGAAATAATTCGCAGGTAACCGGCTGCATCGGCCGATATGCCGCTTTCCATGTTATAAAACGAAACGTAAGGGTGGGGGAAGAGAAAGAAAACGAGACCAAAGATGAGTCCCAGTACCAGTGCGATGGTGGTGGTGTGCGAAGCATAGGCCGAGGCCAGGTCGGGACGCCGGGCGCCGATGGACTGTCCGATGGAAATCTCTGCGCCCACCTTGGAGATCAGTGCCACAGAGCCCATCATCCACATCAGCATCCCCACGGAACCCACTGCGGCCACCGACTTACTCCCCAGCTTCCCAATCCACATGATATCCACCAGGTTGTAGGCCATCTGCATAAAGCTGATTGCCATGAGCGGTAGTGCCAGCGTGGTCAGTTGCCGAAAAATATTACCCTGGGTAAGATTACGCACGGAGGGCTTGTATGCTGCAGTTTTTTTCACCGGATCTTTGGGTACTCTTTATGATGAAAAAAGGGAGCAACGTCTGATGTTACTCCCCGATTCTTTTTGATAAGAGGAAGTGGAGACTTTCCGGTGAACCCGGAATAAATTCTCTTCTCCTCTTTAGAGCGGAAGACGGGGCTCAAACCCGCGACCCTCAGCTTGGAAGGCTAATGCTCTATCGACTGAGCTACTTCCGCAATTTCAATTTGCCAATGTGACTAATTTGCCAATGCGACTAATTTGCTAATGTGCCAATTGGCAAATTCATTCATTGGCATATTGGCACATTGAGTGGTGGGCAGTGATGGATTCGAACCACCGAAGGCGAAAGCCAGCTGAGTTACAGTCAGCCCCATTTGGCCACTCTGGTAACTGCCCTTTTTGCGCTACAAAGATACAATATATTATTGGTATTTTTCCCTGAAGGCGATCATTTTTAAAGCAGTGATTGCCGCTTCATCCCCTTTGTTTCCGTGTCTGCCGCCCGCTCTAGCCTTTGCCTGGTCGAGCGTGTTGGTGGTGAGCAGTCCAAAGATCACTGGAACATTCTGTGTCAGATTCAGTTGGGTGGTTCCCTCTGTCACGCTGTCGCAGACAAAGGTGAAGTGTGGAGTTTCTCCCTGTATCACACATCCCAGGATGATTACACAGTCAACGTTGCCTTTCGCTGTTAAAACCTTTGCACCGTAGGTCAGTTCAAAGCTTCCGGGCACATATTCTATAACAATGTTGTCGGCCGATACCCCGAATTTAAGCAGTGTGTCGGTTGCTCCGTGCAACAGGCTTTCCGTTACGGAAGAGTTCCATTCGGACACCACGATGCCAATTCGTTTTCCGTTTCCCGAAGGAACCTGTTTCGGATCGTACGACGAAAGATTATTCAGTTCGGTTGCCATCTTTTTATTTCGATTCTTTCAGCAGTTCGGCCTGTTTGATGTATTTATCGGCTTCCTGCGCTTCGGGGGTATTGATATATTGTTCTTTAATCCGGGTGAAGGTCTCTATGGCCTTGTCATAATCAGCAAGGCTCAGATAAGCTTCTCCCGCCTTTTTCAGATAAATGGGAGTCAACATCTTGTCGTTGGCCAGTTTGGCAGCCTTTTGAAAAAGCGAGATGGCCTCCGCGGTGTTACCCATGTTCATTTGCACATCGCCGATGGCGCCAGTGACAGCAGGGGTGATGAGTAAATCACCACCTTTGAATTTTCTCAGGTGCTCCAGTGCCTTTTCGTTGTTGCCGAGGCGATTGTATGATATGCCTGCATAGGCGTGCGCCAGGTCGGCCGTGCGGGTACCCTTGTACTGGCTGATTACCGATTCAAAACCGATGTAATCGTTGCCGTTGCCAAAAAGTGCCAGCGAGTCTTGCCCCTCCTGGAAATAACGCTCACCCTTGAAGATGGCTGTCTGTGCTTTTTCATTGCGGGGTACCTTATATAAATAATGGTATGCCAGGTATGCACCTACCAAAACAATGACGATGAGCAACCCTGTTAAAATGGCTTTCTGGTTCTTCTCCAGAAACTGTTCAGATGTGGTTAAAGCTTCACCGATATTCTCGAAATTTTTCTCAGCCTTCGATTCGTTTGTTTTTTTTGCAGACATGATTGTTGAAAAATATGACGTTATTTTTTTGAGATGCAAAAGTAATGGTTTTTAAATGATAAATAAAATTTAAAAGACTGTTTTTTATAAAAACGACAAGACGGATTAATCTTTTTCGTACGTTTGTAGTCTTAGGACAAGTTATCGGACTGTTTTTCGTGACAAAGAGGGTCACATGATGTAACAAAAGTTATTTCTGTCCGTCTTATCAGAAACAATCCGAAAAAATGAAAGAGACAGAAAAGAAAAATAATATGAAAAAATACTTACTTGCATTCTCCATTCTGGTCGCAGGTCTGTTCCATGTTTACGGACAGATGGATGCAGGCTTTACCAAAGTGTCGGTGGTGAACGGGAAGGTAGTGTTTGAACAATTTATCCCTGCCGATCCGGCGGGCAGCGCAAGCCAACGATACGCGAAGCTGCAGGACTGGACAAGAAAATCCTTTAGCGGGAGTCCCCTTTTATCCGGTATTCGTTACGATGAGAAATCCCAGGCCGTCACAGTAAGCTCAAAGGCCGAGTTGAACCTGCCGGTAGACAAATCGGGGGGGCGCGACCACATGATCATGAGTTACCGGTTCGATGCAACCGTTACCAATGCAGGATGTGTTCTTGTGGTTCGTGATATCACTTATCAGAACGCACGCAAGGAATCGGGATCGTTCTTCCCCAAAACTTACACAGCCGAGGAAACCATTACAGACCAGGCTCTATCTGTGAAAAGCGATGAGAATGAACTGAAAAACAACCTGCGAAAAGAAACACTCCGGGTGCTCAACAAGCTTTATGCCGATCTTTCGGGAGCAGTGCATTAAATAAGTATCTCAAACCGTTTGGCGGCAGAAACAGGCTGATTCTGTCAAAATTATATCAAAATTTATTTGCCTGAAGCTTTGGTAAATTAAAATTATATGCTTAATTTTGCGCCCTGATTTGTCGGGAAGATTGCGTTCCGAACTGAAAGTAAACAATAAATACACAATATACAGCAATGTCTAAGATTTGTCAAATAACAGGAAAAAGAGCAATGGTTGGCAACAACGTTTCTCACTCTAACAAGAGGACCAAACGCAAATTCAACGTCAATTTGTTCACGAAAAAGTTTTATTGGGTGGAAGAAGATTGCTGGATCAGCCTGAGCATCTCGGCATCCGGTTTGCGCACCATCAATAAAATCGGATTGGATGCAGCCTTGAAACAAGCTGCTGCGAAAGGATATTTAAACGCATAACGAGAAGGAGAAAGCAGCAATGGCAAAAAAAGCAAAAGGCAACAGGGTCCAGGTGATTTTGGAATGCACCGAACACAAGGCGAGCGGCATGCCCGGCACATCCCGGTATATTACCACCAAAAACAGAAAAAATACAACAGAGCGCCTGGAATTGAAGAAATACAATCCGGTACTCAAGAAAATGACTGTTCACAAAGAAATCAAGTAAAAACAGGATAAACTATGGCAAAAAAAGCAGTTGCGGGATTCCGCGATAAAAATACAACCACCGGGCGCAGTCACACCAAGGTAATTAAAATGGTGAAATCACCCAAAACAGGTGCGTACAGCTTCAAAGAAGAGATGATTCTGAACGACCAGGTAAAGGATTATTTTTCGAAATAAGAATTACCCGCTGTGTTTCCCATGTCTGACCGGGATAAAAATATTGTCTGGGTCAGTCGCCGGAATCAGGTTAAAAATATATAAGAACTTCCCTGTGCCACCACGCAGGGAAGTTTTTTATTGACTATTTTGTAGATTTGGCATTCATCGTTTAAATACTTACTGCTTTATGGGTTTTTTCGATAAATTTTCAAAAGGGAAAAAAGAAACACTCGACAAGGGCCTTGAAAAAACAAAAGAAAACTTTTTTTCAAAGATCACCCGCGCCGTAGCCGGAAAATCAAAAGTCGACGACGAAGTGCTCGACCAGCTGGAAGAGGTATTGGTGACTTCCGACGTGGGTGTGGAGACTACCCTGAAGATCATCGACCGCATTGAGGAGCGGGTGGCACGCGACAAATACGTGGGAACCGATGAACTGACCGCCATCCTGCGCGATGAGATTGTCAGGCTTCTCACCGAAAACAACAGCGACGACCTGGCAGAGTTTTCAGTACCCGAAGATAAAAAGCCTTATGTGATCATGGTCGTGGGTGTCAACGGCGTAGGGAAGACCACCACCATCGGTAAGCTGGCGCATCAGTTTAAACAGAAAGGGCTTTCCGTATATCTGGGTGCAGCCGATACATTCCGTGCCGCAGCCGTGGAGCAGCTCGATATTTGGGGCCAAAGAGTGGGGGTACCCGTCGTGAAGCAGAGTATGGGCGCCGATCCTGCCTCCGTGGCATTCGATGCCGTGAACTCGGCCAAAGCGCACAACGCCGATGTGGTGATCATCGATACTGCCGGCCGCCTGCACAACAAAATAAACCTGATGAATGAGCTCACCAAGATCAAGAATGTGATGGGCAAGATCGTACCCGATGCACCCCACGAGGTGCTCCTGGTACTCGATGGTTCCACGGGGCAGAACGCCTTTGAGCAGGCCCGGCAGTTCACAGCCGCCACCGAGGTGACTGCCCTGGCCATCACCAAACTCGATGGCACCGCCAAGGGGGGCGTGGTAATTGGCATCTCCGATCAGTTCAGGATCCCGGTAAAGTATATCGGACTGGGTGAGGGAATCAGCGATCTGCAGGTATTCAGAAGAAAAGAATTTGTGGATTCCCTATTTGGGGAATAAGCGGGAAACCGTTCCCACCTCCGGCAACTCTTTGTACTGCCTTTTTACAAAAATCGGGATTTGCCCCAAGATAGTTTAGCATATATGATTAAAAACAAAATAGATGTCGTGACCCTGGGTTGTTCCAAAAACCTGGTCGACTCAGAGTTACTCGTGCGTCAGCTGGTGGCCAACGGCTATACTGTTTCGCACGATCCCGAGGAAGCCCGGGGCGACATTGCCGTGATCAATACCTGTGGCTTTATTGGTGACGCCAAGGAGGAATCCATCAACATGATCCTCTCCTTTGCCGAAGCCAAAAAAAGGAACAAGCTCAAAAAGCTGATCGTGATGGGTTGCCTCTCGGAACGGTATCGCAAGGAACTGACAGAAGAGATCCCCGAGGTGGACAAGTTCTACGGGAAGTTCGACTGGAAAAATCTGATTGCCGACCTGGGAAAATCATACTACAAGGAACTGGAATACGACCGTTCCCTCTCCACACCTCCCCATTATGCCTATATGAAAATCTCGGAAGGATGCGACAGAACCTGTTCCTACTGCTCCATACCGCTGATCACAGGAAAATACAAGTCGCGCGCCATGGAGGATATTACCCGCGAAGTGAAACAACTGGTGAGCCGGGGAGTAAAAGAGTTCCAGTTTATCGCGCAGGATCTTACATACTACGGACTCGACCGGTACAAGTCGATGAAACTGCCCCAGCTCGTAGAACAGGTGTCAGACATACCCGGGGTGGAGTGGATCCGTCTGCACTATGCCTATCCGGCACACTTTCCAACCGACCTGTTGCGGGTGATGCGAGAAAGAGACAACGTGTGCAACTACCTCGATATTGCCCTGCAGCACATCAGCGACAACATGCTGAAAACCATGCGACGGAACATCAGCAAACAACAGACCATCGATCTCATCCAACAGTTCAGGGAAGAGGTGCCGGGCATCCACCTGCGTACCACCATGATGGTGGGCCATCCCGGAGAGACGGAAACCGATTTTGAAGAGTTGCTCGCTTTTGTAAAGAAAACACGTTTCGAACGTCTCGGCGCCTTTCCATACTCACACGAGGAAGATACCTACAACGACAAACATTATACCGATGACATACCTGCTGCAGTGAAGCAGGAGAGGATGGACCTGCTGATGGAGACGCAGGAGGAAATCGCGCTGAGCGTGAACGAGGAGAAAGTGGGGAAAACCATGAAGGTGATTGTCGACAGGGAAGATACCGATTTTTATGTCGGACGCACCGAGTTTGATTCCCCCGAAGTAGATGGCGAGGTGCTGATCTCCAAAGAGAAGCCCCTGACCGTAGGTGACTTTTATGACGCAACCATGCTCTCTGCCATGCCCTTCGACCTGACAGGCAGCGTGAATTGAGAAAAACTTTTGATCACATGACACACGAAGATCTGATTCAAAGACTTGCCCAACAACTTGGCTGGTCGGATGAGACCGCAACAGAGGCGCTGGATGCAATGATTGCCGTGTTGAAGGCAGAACTGACAGCCAATAATCCGGTCGATCTCGATGATTTCGGTAAATTCTTAACCCCGAAACAACCGGAGTATATCCTGACAGACAGGGAAACCAATGACCGATACCTGATGCCCCCGGCGGTGGAAGTACTGTTTGAATCTTCTGTCGACCTGTATTTTGCACCCGAAGATTCCCTGAATGAGTCGGTGAACAGCGCTTTTTCCTTTTTTGAACCTACCCCGCTCAACGAGGGAGTAGCGTTGCCCGGCGTCACTGAAGTGATTGTCGGGGGAGAGGAAGAGACAGAAGCGGAAGAAGAAAGAGCAACGGATGAAACGGCCGAAACTGAAAAAGAGACTGAGGAAANNGAGACTGAGGAAACTGAAAAAGAGAGAGAAAAGATAATCGGAGAGAATGCCCCGGAAGTGAAACTCGTCCAGGATCACGAACCTTACCGCAGAAAAATGAAACACAAAAAGAGATCACCTTTATGGATTCCCATTGTGGGGGGTGTAGCAATAGCATTGGCTGCTCTTTTTTTTTTCAGAAGAAACCAAAATAAAGAATCAAAACCGTTAATTGTTAAAAATAAAATTGAAAATGCCAATGGAAATGCCCCTTCTCCCAGGGCAGACTCCATTCTTGAGTTAACTGTTCAAGCCGTTAGCCACACAAAAGAAAAGAGAGAAATAGTTATGGAAGAAGGAAAGACATTACGCCTTTTGGCACTGGAACTTTTTGGGAACAAAGAATTCTGGGTTTATATCTATCTGGTAAATTCCAAATTTATTTCCAATCCCAATCATGTTTCATCAGGCACCCGTTTGCTTATTCCGGATCCTGCAGAATACAGGATTGACGCGTCCAATTATCAGTCGGTTGCTGAAGCAAGGGTCCTGGGAGAAAAAGTTTTGAACGAATATATGCATTGATTCTCTGACTGTTTTTTTGAACGATGAGTTTTTTTTCATCGGTGAGATTAATGTACATGAATAGGTTTGTATTTTTACGATGTAATCCGGTATGATACGAAAATTAATTTCATTTCTATTTCCCATGTTCCTGGCAGCCTTCCTGCTCAATTGTGCGGCTGAACCGGAGAATATAACACCTTCCGATACGGTTGAATCAGAAGAATTAAACCTTATTTCTGCAAATGATATCAAAGATGATTTGAAGGTGCCGGTTAGCAGTGGCAAGTCGAGTTCAAGCCAAACGGGTGAAGGTATAGAGAAGTCATTCGACAACGATATGAATACGCTCTATCATTCATTGTGGAACAATTCAGCGGCAGATTATTTCCCGATTACACTGAAATACTTTTTTGAGAGTCAGGAAGCCATCGATTATCTTGTGTATCATCCCCGTACTTCCGGGTCCAACGGACTGTTTAAAGAAACTGAAATTTGGGTCGCAACCCAGGAACAGCCTTCCTACACAAAGATCATGGATTACGATTTTAAAGCTGTTCAGACGCCTACCCTGATTTCCTTCGAAAAGAGACTGATAAAACCGAAGTCAATTAAGTTTATTGTCAAATCGGGTGCAGGTGACGGGCAAGGTTTTGCATCCTGTGCCGAAATGGCGTTTTATCGGAAAAACCCTGATAATTTCAACCCCCTTATACTCTTTACAGACCTCACCTGCACGCAGCTCAATCCGGGCATCACGGAGAATGATATTGAAAAAGTGCAGAATAAACTTTACCGTATCATCGCCCTGCATATACTCAAAGGAACCTATCCCCGGGAGTTTCGCATACAAGATTATAAGGCATGGCCACATCCCGACAATTGGGCAAAAATAAATAAAACATCCACATTGAGTTTACTCGACAATCCGACCGGCATCAGTGTAAACAATGGAGATGATCTGATAGCTTTCGTGGGTGAGACAGGCGGTTATCCCATCAGCCTGAAAGTGCAGGATCTCGATATGCAGGGAGGAGACGGATACTATAACGCCTCTTACTATCCGCTCTCACCAGGAGTGAATAAGATGAGAGTTCGTAACAATGGTCTGATTTACCTGCTCTATCACACTGCTGATTGGCAAACGGCACCCCACATAAAAATCCATTTTGCCACCGGGAAAGTGAACGGTTATTTCGATTCAGGAAAGCACCAGGCAACCGAATGGACACGTCTGATACAGGGTGCTACCGATACCTATTTTGATGTTCTGGGTGAACATGCACACCTGACATTTCCCACGAACGATTTGAAGACATATGCTGCCGGCAATGGTGATAAACTCATCGGTACCTATGATGAACTGGTACGCCTTGAAAAGGAATTTATGGGTTTGATGAAATACAACCGGCCGACTGTGGACAGGGCCTATTTTCATGCCATGTACACCTCGTATATGTATTCAACCTCTTACAGAACTGCATACAACGTGAGTGGAGAAGATGTAAAAAGAACCCTTCTCGATTGGAGACAACTTAAAATATCTCCCTGGGGCCCTGCTCATGAGATGGGGCATACATTTCAGACCCGGCCCGGCTTTAAATGGCATGGCATGACCGAAGTGACCAACAACCTGCATTCTCTTTACGTACAAACAGAATGGGGAAATGCCTCACGACTGGAATCCGAAAAAACAGGCCGATACAACAACCGTTATGAGAAAGCCTTCCAGAACTCTTTTGTAAAAAATGTTCCCTATGCGGGAGAAACTGATGTCTTCTGCAGACTGGTTCCCCTCTGGCAATTGCAACTCTATTTTGCCGGTACCCGAGGCTACGGAGATCTATACAAAGATTTGTACGAAAGAGTCCGCACCTCCCCCGATATGGCTACGTCCGGAGAACAGCAACTGGAGTTTGTGAAAATGATGTGCGACATAACAAAAACTGACCTGACCCGATTCTTTGCCAAATGGGGCTATCTTCAGCCATTTGACCAGATGGTGGATGATTATGGACAGAAGCGTCTTCAAGTTACCCAAGCGCAGATTGACCGCATCATCGCTGAAATAAAAGCCAAAGGATATCCCGAAGTCATCGATAAAATTGAATATATTTGTGATGCAAATCGGGAAATATTTAAAAACCGTTCATCGGTGCAGACAGGAACAGCAAGCAAAAATGGTACTTCCCTGACGATGACCGGTTGGAAAAACGTGGTGGCATATGAAGTCTATGAAGGTGATCGGTTGATTTTTATTACAAACTGGTCAACATTCAACCTGGACTCCCCGGCAACAAATACAACGAGGGTTTTGGCCATCGCCTACGACGGGAGTAAAACAACAGTAATATTTTAAAGTCCCCGGTGGTTACATAACAAAACCGGTAGTTTATCAGATGAGATTTATTATATAATCAATAATTCATAAATTTATTTAACATGAATAAGCTTAATTTTCTATTTTTTTCTTTTGTATTGGTCCTGTTTGCATCATGTACACCTAACGTGAAGCAATCCGACAGTAATGATCCATCCCGTTATGTAATCAGGACGGAGATACCCGAACGCCCCGCCGGTCAAAAAGACGTACTTGGTTTGGTGACACCCAAAATGGATACCGTACGGGTTGGTTTTATCGGGCTGGGCATGCGTGGTCCTGGTGCCGTAAGGCGTTTTACGTTTATCCCCGGCACGAAGATCGTCGCACTCTGCGACCTGCATGCCGACAGGGTAGAAAAAACACAGACCATTCTTGATAATGCAGGACTTCCCCGCGCTGCAGCATACAGCGGGAGTGAAGACGCATGGAAAGAACTCTGCCAGCGTGACGACATCGACCTGGTGTATATCGCTACCGACTGGAAACACCACGCCGAAATGATGATTTATGCCATGGAGCAGGGTAAGCATGTGGCATGTGAAGTGCCCGCAGCCATGACGCTCGATGAAATCTGGGCCATCATCAATACGGCCGAGAAAACGCAAAAACATGCCATGCAGCTTGAAAACTGTGTGTATGATTACTTCGAACTGACTACACTTAACATGGCACAGCAAGGTGTTTTCGGCGAAGTGCTTCATGCCGAAGGTGCTTACATACACAATCTGAAAGAGTTTTGGGATAGTTACGAAGGCGACTGGCGACTGCAATACAACAAGGAGTTCCGGGGCGACGTGTATGCCACGCATGGTATGGGCCCTGCTGCACAGATCATGAATCTCCACCGCGGTGATAAAATGAATGCGCTGGTAGCCATGGATACCAAACCGGTGAATATTCCGGAGTACATGATTAAAGAACGGGGAATGGATCGCGACAGTGCCTACCAGTTTGCGAACGGAGAGCACACCATGACCATGATCCGCACCGAGAAAGAAAAGACAATTCATATCCAGCACGATGTTTCTTCACCGCGCCCCTACAGCCGCATGTATCAGGTGAGCGGCACCAAAGGGTTTGCCAATAAATATCCGAAAGAAGGATATGCGCTGGAAGCGGAGATGGTGGATGAGGACGTAACGCCCGATCACGAGAACCTGAGCGCACACAGCTATGTTTCGGATGAAGTAAAAGAAGCGTTGATGGCAAAATACAAACACCGCATTCACCGGGAGCTGGAAGAAAAAGCCAAGGAGGTGGGTGGCCACGGAGGAATGGACTTCATCATGGATTACAGGCTGATTTACTGCCTGAGAAACGGTCTTCCGCTCGATATGGACGTGTATGATCTGGCAGAATGGTGTTCACTTGGCGAACTGAGCCGCATCTCCATTGAGCATAACAGTGCGGCAGTGGAAGTACCCGATTTTACGCGTGGAGGGTGGAATAAAATTCAAGGATTCCGGCACGCTTTCAAAGACTAATTGCAGGGGAGGGTTTATATCAAAACAAAAAGCGGGTGAGAACCCGCTTTTTGTTTTGATGATGATCATCCTGTTTTATCGTCTTCCCTTCAGCAGGGAAGGTATTTGTCCCGGCTCTTTTGCTACCGGTATGCCGACCGCCTCGAAGGCGGCAATCTTTTCGGCTGCCGTGCCCGATCCGCTGGATATGATGGCGCCGGCATGGCCCATCTGTTTGCCCGGAGGTGCCTGTTGTCCGGCAATAAAGACGGCAACAGGCTT
>DJVY01000011.1 GCA_002440885.1 Bacteroidales bacterium UBA6244 | reverse complement strand
GCCGAAGTCAAGGTCTCCATGGCAGCATCGCGCAATATGCGTACACGTTTGTCGCCAGGAAAAATGGCTGCATCAGCAACTTTGATCAATTTAACATTTTCAACATCAATGATGTATGAATTCAGGTCGTAGGTGGCTTGTCCGGCTAAGAATCGCAGCGAATCCTGATTTGGTTTGGTGCTAATAAATTCCGGCCCAATCAGCTTGTAATCTATAACCTCCAGGTTGTTTAAAGTATCCAGTCCTTGGTAATCTTTGCCCAGATTGCTTTGCATAAACAAGATGTCATCGGTCATTCGCCACTCAATTTCGTCAAGAGTAGAAATATACTTGTTGAAGGGGAAACCTACGAATGAATTGTTATACAAATGATTAAAGAAACCACTCTGGGTCTCAAAGTTGATATTGGATTGGTATTGGTTGGCATAAAACACCAGCGTGTCGTAATCCTTGTTCTTCAAATAAAAGTCAGAGGTATCTGCCGAAAGGCTATTGTGTTTAAAGCTGATTTCCTTCGATAAGAGCTCACTTCGGTCAAAATAAAAAGCACCTTCACCAAGCATGAAGGCAGGATTTAATCTGAGTGTCCCTTTAAGGAGTGAGTTCTCATAAACCACAAAAGGTTTGTTCAGGTTGTTAGCGGTCATGATGTTGGTATCAATTTGCCAATTGAGGTCAACCGTATCACCCTGGACCATAGGGAAATCGAATTCAGTCGGGCTTTTTTCAACCATGAAAGTTTGAGCGGTTGCAATAAGCGAATCGGGATAGAATAAAAACTGATCAGATTCAGCTAATGCTGACAAATAGTTCAGCAGGCCTCTGCCTGAGAATCCTTTGTTACTCAGGGATATCGTATCAAAGAACTGCCCTTTCTCAAGGTATATTGAATACCCTTCGTTCGGCGTTTTGTGTGTAAAACCAAGAGAATAATCGGGTGTCACCACCAGCGGCTCTGTAATGTCGGGGAAAATGCCTGATGAAATCAGAGTGCCATCAAAGGCCAGACCATCGGTTGAAAAGGTTTTTATGCTGTCGAAGACAAAAGGATCAACACGATAATAGAATTTGTCAGCCAGCAAGGTACTATCCATAATCGACCTTCTGTTATAATACACATAACTCTCGTCGTTGCTTACAAAAATCGGATATTGAGGGAATTGCTTCCTTCCGGATTTGTTAAGCGGGTCATCGATATAGATGCTGCCATTGAGGTTGGTTATCACATTTTTTACGTGAATAAGCGAATCGCTTCTACGCAAAGAGTCCTGATATTTGACCATAAACGAAAGCGAGTCGACATAATTCATCCGCAATAAAAAGCTGTCGTAAATAAAAGTGCTGTTTTGGGTATAGAAGTCGAGCAAACCCATGTGCACACGGCCATTGAAATTAAAGTCTCTGTTTTTGAAAAACTGAATGTTCCGGTCGTAAGGATAAATATATACTTCCTGAGAATCGCTGATCGACACTTCAGGAACGCCGTAAACATTCAATCCCAGACTAGTAATATCAAGTGCCGCATTTGGTTTTATGCTCACATTCGACTCCAGTCTGATCACATCATAATCTGTATCTCCTGTTTTCGCATTCAAAAAATAGTTCAGTCGGTCTTTGGGATAAGCGGTTTGCGTTTCGGTGTTGTAAACCAAAAAACCCTCATTGGAAAGATTGATAAGCATAGCGGATATCTGTTCCGGTGATTTTTTCATGTAATCGGCCAATGCATAGAGCTGAATCACATCGACTTTATAATCACGCAAAAAATTCTGAATGGTATACAACGGATGGAGTTCGTCAATCCCCTGAAGACCATAAAAATCACGTTCAGAGTAGTGATTACTCGACACAAAATAGGCCAAATTCCGGTCTTTAACACTCCTGATCCTTTTAAAAAGCATCTCATTCTCATTCATATTCCAGAACAATGCTTGCACGTAGATGTCCAGCTGATGATATGAATCGAAGAAAGGAATCATGTTTGAGTTTGTTTCAGCACTGTACAGCACAAGCTGGTTGTCATCGTTGGTGTATTTCACCTTTAACCCCGGATGATATATGGAATCCTGATCAAGATAAAAAATGGTGGTGGCATGTGCCGAAATCGCGTTATCGTCCATTATACGAAAGCGATCGGATTTAAGCTTTCCAAAAATAGTGTCGTTTTTGGTAATGGTAATGACAGCCTGCTGGTTGTTGATGCCCACGCCATAAAAACTATTGCCTTCAATTTGCAATCCACCGTGATAATCCATGTTTTCGTAAATACGCGGGAAATCCATGTTTTCGTCATAAGCTGTAAAAGAGGGATAAACCGATCGATCAGAAGGCGCGCTGGCTAACACCCGGTCGCGTAAAACTCCTAAGACAGGATGGTCAAAAAAGCGTTTATAAAACAGTTTAACAGAGTCAACAGCAAACGAAGGTTCATTCAAGTCAATCGAATAGGTAGGTATTTCGGCATACAAGTCCTCACCGGATTTTTCTCCGAATCGCGACCACTTAAGCACACCGCCACTTCCAATCCATTGTTTAACATTGTAAACAAAAACGCCTTCGGTTTTTTCAATAACAGAACTATCCTTACGAGAGGAACAAACCAGGTTCAAACGCTCAAACCGCAGTAAAAAAGTGGTGTCCAAATCGAACCTGAAACGTGCCTGGCGCACCGACCATACATAAGAACGCTTTTCGTGCAGCTCGTCTGTCTCAAGCAATCGGCTGGTAAAGGCCAGGAAATCGGCAAAT
Organism: Bacteroidales bacterium UBA6244; assembly: GCA_002440885.1. Classification (GTDB taxonomy): domain Bacteria; phylum Bacteroidota; class Bacteroidia; order Bacteroidales; family F082; genus UBA6244. Next base: position 6,526 of record DJVY01000011.1, on the reverse strand, counting down.
GAGTTAGCGCTTTTTTCCGTTAAAAGGCTATCGGCATAAGCATGCCAGGCCAGGACACTCTTTGGTGGCTGAGTTGACTCGGCCAACAGTGTTAACGTGGAAATGTAATCGTAGAGGTAAGGAAAAGACCTCATTTTTTTGGCACGCATGGTTTCGATTAAAGAACGAATTTCATCCTTTTCAGTTTTCGAAAACCGACCTATTGTCCACCTTTGGTAAAAACGACCCAACAACTCTTCGGCTTTTTTCTCATACACTTTCGATGGTGTGGCCAATAAGATGGAAGATATTTGGTTAAAAAAAACCTCTGAATCAACAGAAAGCGAATCGGTTACCTGAGCGCGAACTGGTGATCGCAACAACAGCACGGCGGAAAAACTAAGTAAAATCAGGATAACTATTCGATTCATTTAACTGTATTTCAATTGATCCAACAACGAACTAATCCTTTTTAAAGTGTGTTACAGCCCAATTATTATCACTTAAAGTGGCGGCAAGCTTAAGCCCCAGACGGTTGGCAACAGATTCAATGTCTGCGATATCTGTGTTATAAAAGCCACTAAAAACAATATCTCCTTTTGCAGTCAGAACATTAGTGTAATGCTGCATGTCCTGCGTAAGAATATTTTTGTTGATGTTCGCCAAAATCAGGTCAAACTCCATTGGTTTTTGCAATTTTTCAGCATCACCCAAAATCACCTCAATATTTGAAATATGATTGATCTCGGCATTTTCCAATGTATTGCTATACGACCATTCATCGAAATCGATGGCCACCACTTTCTCAGCACCCTTCATGGCACACAAAATGGCGAGCACTCCTGAACCGCAACCCATGTCGAGCACATGCCTTCCTGTCACTTCCATGCCAAGAATATATTTCAGCATCTGTGCTGTGGTTTCATGGTGTGCTGTACCGAATGCCATTTTAGGTTTGATCACGATATCGAATGGCAATCCGTCTACCGGGTTGTGAAAAGGAGCCCGAACCATGCATTCGTTGCTGATCAAAACAGGCGGGTAATTACTTTCCCACACCTCATTCCAGTTTCTGTCGGCAATAAATTCCACCACAAATTTGTCGGATGCGTCCGGTTTTAAAAGCGAAGCGACCTCTGCATCTGTTGATTCGTGGTAATCTTTTTCAGAGATATAAGCAATAAGCGAGGAATCAGTTTCCTCAAAGCTTTCAAAACCAATTTCGGCCATTTGGGCTATAAGCAAATCTGTCTCATCCTGACTTTCAGGACGAGTTATGTTGTATTGATAGTAATTCACAGGCTAGATCAGAAACTTTGTGTAATTGTTAAAAAATCATCGCTTTTAAGCGAAGCACCACCTATGAGGCCACCATCCACGTCTGGTTTGGCAAAAAGTTCGGCCGCATTTTTCGCATTACAACTTCCTCCGTAGAGAATAGTGGTTTCGTCGGCCAGCGTTGATCCATATTTCTCGGCCAGCAATCCCCTGATAAAAGCGTGCATCTCCTGGGCTTGTTCAGGGGAGGCTGTAACCCCGGTTCCAATGGCCCAAACCGGTTCGTAGGCTATCACTACGTTGGAGAACTCCTCTTCGTTCAAATGAAAAAGTCCTTCTGAGATTTGTTGACGGACCACCTCAAAATGCTTATTGGCATTACGTTCTTCAAGTAACTCCCCTATACAAAAAATCGGATAAATACCAACTTCAAGCAGTTGGTCGGCTTTTTTTGCCAGCTGGGCATTGGTTTCGCCAAAATACTTACGGCGCTCGCTATGTCCGATAATGCAGTACTCGATCTCCATTGAAGCCAGCATGGAGGCACTTACCTCACCAGTATAGGCTCCATTGTCATACTCACTCACATTTTGGGCCGCGATGTGCAATCCTGATTCATCAGCGTAATCAGAAGCCATTTCGAGGTATGGAGAAGGCGGACAAAGTATGACCTCACATTTTTTCTTTTTACCATCCAGTTCTTCGGCCAATGTACCAACCAATTCTTCAGCTTCCTCGAAGGTGAGGTTCATTTTCCAATTTCCGGCCACTATTTTCTTTCTCATTGCTTAAATGTTTTCGATTATTATTATGTAAAGTTTTATTTTAGTTATTTTGCCATTCGGAAACCCAATCCCGGCATTGAAGTTTTCGGGTCGTTCCAGAAACGGTCAGAGGAGCGGCAATCATCAGCACCATTGTACACAGAGCCACCTCTCACCACGCGGAACTCACCTGTTTCAGGGCCTTGCGGATTATCACCGTTTCCAGTAGTGTAGTATTCCCAATCGTACCAATCAGAACACCATTCCTGGGCATTGCCACTCATGTCATAAATATCCAGCTGGTTGGCATTTTTTGTCCCTACATCTTTGGTCACAGCAAAGCTGTTGGCAGCATACCAGGCTACCCCTTCGATGGTATTACTCCCACTGAATTCGTAATTTTCATTGTTATTTCCACCCTTTGCGACAAACTCCCATTCGGCTTCGGTGGGTAATCTTCCTCCGTTATGCGCACAAAACTCAACGGCACCTTCCCATGTCACCTGGGTTACAGGCGCATTATATTTTCCGTCAACAGCTCTAAAAACGCCTCCCACGTAAGTAATCTGGCAGTTCTCGGCTCCTATAAAAATGAGTTGATTTCCACCCAGACTTCCATTCGGGCTGCAACCGATATCATTCAAAAAGCCGGCAAACTGATAGTTCGTAACCTCGTATTTGCTTAACTGAAAAGCATTTACTGTAGTTGTTCGTGTAGGCAGTTCATCGTAAGTATTGCAGTGTTCCTGATTGCTTTGCGTGCACCCCATTTCAAAAGTGCCGCCAGGGATGGCAACAAAAGTTAAATCAATAAGTCCACCACCACCACCGCCTACATACAGGGTTTTGCTATTACCACTGATGTTTCCTTCTGTGTCGCGTACCTGCATAATAATCTCATATTGTCCTTCTTCACTGTATTTATGCGTAATTGTTTTTTCGGTACTCCAATCGGAATCCCAGCTGCCGTTGTTATCAAAATCCCAACGCACTTGCAACAATGTGGCTTCATCCTGCAAGTCGGAACTTGCAGCCGCACTGAATGAAAATATGGTATTGACATCACCTGTTTGCGGGTTTATGGAGAAAAGAGCCACAGGGTAATCAGCCATCGCGCCCGATGAATCAATAACAGTAAGATTACGCGACACCCAGGAAACAGCACCCGACTGATCTTTTACTTCCATGCCAATGGTGTAATACCCATATTCAAGGTATTTGTTAGTTACAATGGGCGTTTTTGCCCATTCTGTCTCCCATAATCCATCGTTGTTGTAGTCCCATCTGAACTCCAGGTTATCGAAAGCCGTGTAATCGTCAGTTGTCCCTGAAGCATCAAATATTACGGCTGTGTCTAGCTGAACATAAGGAGGTGAGACAGTAAATGAGGCAATTGGAGGAAGATTGCTTTGGGTTTTAGTACAGGAACCAATAAATAACAAAGCAAATATAACAGCCAAACCAGATAAAGAATAATACAAGCGTTTCATTGAAATAATGTTTGGATTATGACACCATTTAGTTTTTTATCGTTGTATACATGACAGCGACAAAAGTAATAATAAATTGCGCATGGGTAATAACTCAGGTAGTTTAAGTAAATTTGCCTGCGTTTTTTTGCAATGGCAGTGAAATCAATTACCAGAGATATACAATACTACAAGTTTTGCTTGTATGGTTTTTTCAAAAATTTAAGATTTTTTGATGCATTTCTTGTGCTCTTCTTACTTGAAAAGGGCATTGGTTATTTTGAAATTGGTTTATTGTATAGCGTCCGCGAAATTGTAATCATGATCATCGAAATTCCGAGCGGGTTTATCGCGGATGCGTTGGGACGCAGAAAAACACTGATTAGCTCGTTCTTCTTTTACATCCTGTCTTTTCTTTTTTTCTACTTAAGCACAGGTATAGCGCTAGTGTTTGTTGCCATGATACTCTTCGCTATTGGGGATGCGTTCAGGACAGGCGTGCACAAAGCCATGATTTTCCACTACCTGAAGGTGAATGGCTGGGCTGATCAAAAGGTAGATTATTATGGTCATACGCGCGCATGGTCGCAAGCTGGATCTGCATTTTCGGCACTTACCGCTGGAATTATTGTGTTTTTTGCAGGTGAGATCAATTCGGTTTTCATTTGGTCGGTAATCCCTTACCTCCTCGACATGGCCTTAATATACTCCTACCCTACCTGGCTGGATGGCGAGTTAAAACAAGGTCATTTACTTAGAATAAAAGCGGCTTTTGCCGATGTTTGGAAGGCCTTTATCGTATCACTTAAGACTCCCGCAACCCGACGTGCATTGCTTAGCACTTCCTTGTTTTCAGGATACTATTCAGCCATAAAAGACTATATACAGCCTGTCATTAAAGCCGTTGCTCTATCGGCACCGGTGCTGATCTGGCTTGACAATGAGCAAAGAACGGCGGTCTTGATAGGTGTAATTTATTTTTTTATCTATTTGCTCACCTCCCTTGCCAGTCGATTATCCGGACGGATTAACCATCTGTTCAGCCATCCCTACAAACCCGTCAACCTGACTTTGGCGGCAGGTTTTGCACTCGGGGCAGTCACCTTTTCTTTCTACTACATGGGCATTTACAGCATCCCCATTTTAGGGTTTCTGCTAATCATGATGATTGAAAATCTGCGCAAACCAATGGGAATTGCCTTGGTAGCTGAATACTCACAAAATGCTTCTATGGCCAGTGTGCTTTCCGTATCATCGCAGGCCAAATCGTTGTTGGCAGCCCTGCTTGCCTCAGTTACTGGCCTGCTTGCCGAATGGCTTGGACTTGGAAGTGCTTTGGCCATGGTTTCGTTTTTTTTGCTAGTACTCTACCCTTTTTATCAGCTAAAAAGCAAAGGCAATACCAGGTAATCCGATATATTTTTAAAGCTTTTTTCAAAAGCTAATTTCGTACAAAATGCGAACTTGATCATAATTTACAATCAGGTTATTAACTCCTGCTGAAAAAGTTGACTCAAAAAAACCACAAAACATGTTAAAATGAACCGGGTTCTTATTTAGATCGTTTTTAAATACTATTTTAGCCGAAATTAAAATAATACACATGACACAACGAACCACACGAATGGAGGTAATGAAATATCTGGAAACATCTATGGATACCTTTCTTGATACCTTCCTGAAGCCAGTGGAAGAAATATGGCAGCCAACCGATTTTTTACCAGTCTCAAACCATCCTCAATTTATAAACGAAATACAGGAAATCAGAGAATTAGCCCGGGGAATTGACGATGATTTGCTCACCGTGCTTATTGGCGATACGATTACAGAAGAAGCCCTACCCACCTACGAAGCCTGGTTGATGGACATCGAAGGTGTGGATCAGGGCGAAAAACATGGATGGTCGGCATGGATGCGCGCCTGGACTGCTGAAGAAAACCGGCATGGCGATTTACTAAACAAATACCTGTTTCTGAGTGGCAGAGTCAACATGAGGGAAGTCGAAATTACAACCCAACATTTGCTACGCGATGGCATCGATATCAAAACTGCAAAAGACCCCTACCGAAGCTTTGTGTACACGAGTTTTCAGGAAATGGCTACAAATCTCTCACACCGAAGAGTGGCCGTTTTGGCTAAAAACTCTGGCAACAATGCGCTGGCGAAAATGTGTGCCTTTATTGCCTCCGATGAAAATCGGCATGCTACTGCATACAAGCACTTCGTGGAGAAAATATTTACACTTGATCCCAGTGAAATGATGTTGGCATTTGAAGACATGATGCGAAAAAAAATTGTGATGCCCGCCCATTACATGAGGGAATCTGGAGGGAAAATCGGTGAACTTTTCAGCCATTTCTCAGATGCGGCACAACGCACGATGGTGTATACTACCCAGGATTACATCGATATACTTAATTCTTTGCTGAAATCATGGAACATTGACAAGATAGACGGCCTCAGCGACAAAGCACAGGTAGCCAGAGATTATCTCGTGAACTTACCTAACCGGCTTCAACGAATCTCTGAACGCATTTCGGTCGCGCCTGCCAATCATACTTTTAAATGGATTTACGGCTAACTGAATTTCCACTTCTGTGTTTTATTTAGTCCCTTTCTAAAATGCCGGAAAATCACATTTTTCCATTTTAGGAATTGAATATTGCCGTATGTTTGCGCTTTCGTATTACTAATTTAAAAATACGTAACACATGGCAGTAGTCAGATTTGGAGTCTCTCTTGAGCAGGAATTGCTCGATGCACTCGATAATTTCGTTACAGATAATCACTTCGCAAACCGTTCACAGGCTATCCGGCACATGATTTCTAATAATCAGGTAGAGCACGACTGGCAAAACGACAGCCGTGTAGCTGGTTCTATTACTATTGTTTATGATCACCACAAACGCGATATCCTAAAAAATCTTACCGAAATTCAACACGATTATCATGACACCATTCTATCGTCGCAACACTTTCACCTTGACCACGACAACTGTTTGGAAATTATCGCTGTGAAGGGTCAGGCCAATCAAT
>DJVY01000223.1 GCA_002440885.1 Bacteroidales bacterium UBA6244 | reverse complement strand
GTAAAGTACTTTTACACCCCCATTTATAGCCATATGATAGGTGTAGATTTATGGACAACCATGTTGGTGATGATACCGGGAGGATTGCTTGGCTTTTTCCTTTTCTATTATTTCAGCAAAATACTCCTCCTCACCAATCTTCACATAAAACCCTTATTCAGAGCCATAACACCCGATTTCTTGCTTCGGCCTTATCGTAGTTTAAGGCAAAAAAGGAAATTACGACGAAGCAGACGCAAAAAGTTTACACGACGAAACCGACTTTTAGTACGCCTAACTTCAAAATACGGATTGCACACATTGGTTTTTCTGACACCGATTTTAATATCCATCATCCTGGGAGCTTTTCTTATGCGAAAATACTATTCGCACCGCAAAGAAGCTATCCCACTAATGGTCACGGCAATAGTAACCGAAGGCGTGATACTTTGCGTGGGCTATTGGTATTTAATGGGCGATCTCTTTTAATTCAACACAGCGGGAATAAAAAAGCGAAAAGATATGTCCAAACACTAAAACAGTTGTATTGACGACCAGTACTAAAATACACCACGACGACTTGTTGCTAGTCAGGCAGGCGCTTTCGGGCAGTCATGCGGCTTTCCGCCGAATTGTGGAAACACATGAACAGTCGGTCGCACGCACTGTAATGGGCATGCTGGGATCAACTACAGATGCTGAAGATATTGGACAGGAAACGTTTATCAGGTTTTACCACGCCATGAAACAGTACAAAGGTGAAGCTTCTTTAAAAACTTATCTGACACGCATAGCGATTAACTTATCGTTAAACCTGATCAAAAAAAGGAACAAACGTCGGTGGATCAGCTTGAACACTGACCCGGTTTTGCCCCTTGCATCTGAGGATGTGTTTAACATAAAGGACGAAAAGGAAGAGCTTGAATACGCCCTGCGACAACTCGACCCTGAATTCAGGAGTGTGGTGGTGATACGACTCATTCAGGGATATCCGACCAAAGAAACTGCCGAAATACTTGACATTCCTCAAGGTACAGTGTTGTCGAGGTTGTCGAGGGCGCAACAGAAACTAAAAGAGATTTTGAATATAAAAAACTACCACGATGAAATACCTCAGAAAACTGTTAATCAGATCGTTTGAAGAAGACCTCAGTACTGACGAACAACAAAGACTTACTGAAGCACTTCAGCAAAACGAAGCTTTGCTCGAAGAGCAAAAGCAAATTGCTGATCTAAGAGATAGACTCTCGGGATACAAGCCTCAATTTTCAGGGAACTTTGTGGATTCAGTTTTGTCAAAAACAACACAGAAAACTACAAAAGACGATTTTGTTGTTTTGTTTAAACGAATCGCACTAACCGGAGCGGCGGCTATTGCAGCTCTGCTCCTCACCATCTATTTCACCGATGGATCGTTCGACCTGAACACACTTTACGGGCTGTCGGATTATACACCTGACGAAGAATTATTTACCTTTTTAATTTCAACACCATGAAACGCAAAATAACTTACGCGGCACTGCTGCTTATTATGCTGATTATAGGTTTTACTATTGGCTTTTTAGTTAACGGACGATTGGTGCGTTCAAAAGTTCAAGATTTGCACAGCTACTATACACCGGCCGGATTTCACCGTCAACTGTTCCGAACCATCGAACCCACACCCGAACAAATCGATCAGATTAAGCCGATTTTGAACCAATATGCGGGAAAAAACCGCGAACTTCTTGTTGAGTTTAAGCACACCCAATATGATCTGTACGAAGAGCTTATCGAAGAACTCGAACCTTATCTTACTGAACAGCAAATAGAAAGATTGCAGGAAATGCCCAGAACCAGAAATCTGGGAAGAATAAACCAACCCCAGCCCAATGAAAGGCGGGGAAAAAGAACACCCCGTCACAACCGATAGACTCTTGTGATAAATATTGTATTTTGGTAATCAAATAAATATTACATTTGGTTCGTTATTTTTTAACAATACACCATAAATATGACCAAAATATCACGCACGTTTGATGTGCTGGCCAATGCCGAAGAAAACTTTGCGATGGAAGTGGCTCTTGCCGTGAAGCGCAACGACCGCTGGGAAACTTTTAGCACCGCAGATTACCGAAGCCAGGTAGACGCTTTTAGCCTTGGTCTTTTGTCGCGGGGGTTCAAAAAAGGAGATAAAATTGCTACTGTAACAAACAACCGCCCTGAATGGAATTTTATCGATTTCGGCATGGCACAGATTGGCTGCGTACATGTGGGCATTTATCCGACCATCAGCGACAACGACTACCTACACATTCTGGCTCATTCCGACTCACGGATTATCATCGTGTCAGACGAAGAGATGTATATAAAAATAAAGCCGCTTTTCGATCAAATCCCTACACTGGAGGAGATATACTCCATTGAACCAGTGGATAATGTTAAAAACTGGGATGAACTAAAAACTTACAACCCTGACAAAGAGGCCGAACTAAGACAAGAACTTAAAAAGGCCAAAGATGCTGTTTCGCCCGAAGATTTGCTCACCCTGATTTACACCTCAGGCACAACGGGTCTGTCGAAAGGCGTTATGCTTACCCACCGCAATGTGGTAAGCAATTTTTTGCTGGCACATCAATTTGTTACTTACCTCAACCCTGGCGACCGCGCATTGAGTTTTCTTCCACTCTCGCATGTACTTGAGCGTGTGGGCAACTACCTGTGGCAATCGAAAGGACTGGCTATTTACTACGCAGAAAGCGTAGAGACCATTGGCAAAAACCTGGCCGAAATCAAAGCCAACACCTTTATCACCGTGCCTAGGGTATTTGAAAAAGTTTACGACAAAATTATCAACAAAGGCAGAGAATTAACAGGAGTTAAAAAGGGTATTTTTTTCTGGGCTGTAAAAGTCGGCGACCGATACGATCCCAACCCTAAAAACAGAAGTCTTTGGTACAACATGCAACTGGCTCTGGCTAACAAGCTTATTTTCAGCAAATGGCGCGAAGCTTTGGGGGGTGAGCTAAGGGGAGTTATCTCGGGAGGCGCGGCCTTACAACCACGTCTGGCACGAATTTTCTGGGCAGCCAAAATTTATGTTCAGGAAGGGTTTGGCCTCACCGAAATGTCGCCTATCGTGTCAGCAACCAATTCATTCTATCCTCAGGTACGTTTTGGCTCGACGGGCATTGTTCCAAGAGGTATTCAGGTAAAAATCGCCGAGGATGGCGAAATATTATGCAAAGGTGAAAACCTGATGAAAGGCTATTATAAAGAGCCCGAACTTACGGCCGAGGCCATCGATAAGGATGGTTGGTTTCATACCGGCGACATTGGCACACTCGATGAGCACCGCATGCTCACCATTACCGACCGTAAAAAGGAAATTTTCAAACTTTCGGGTGGAAAATATGTAGCACCTCAGGTAATTGAAAACAAATTCAAAGAATCGCAGTTTATTGACCAACTCATAGTTATCGGTGAAAACGAACGATTTACAGCCGCCCTTATCGTTCCCGACTTCATCTTTTTACACAACTGGTGCACCATCCACAAGGTGAAGTATATCGACAACAAAGATCTGGTCAGGCATCCCAAAGTACTAGCCCGGTATCAAAAAGAACTGGACAAGTACAATCATGAATTTGAGAAGGTAGCACAAATCAAGGTTTTCAGGCTCATCTGCGAAAGCTGGACACCCGAAAGTGGCGATCTGTCACCTACGCAAAAGCTAAAGCGCAAACCCATCATGAGTAAGTACAAGCACCTGATTGAAGAAATTTACCGGGGAGATTAGAAGTGTAATTTGTGGTAATCGAAGGTTTGATTATCCATGAAATGACGGATTTTTTGAGCAATGCGGAGGAATATGTCTAATTCATTTTCCTGAAACCACTTTATTGCCTGAGGTTTGAGGTGGACTGCCTCGGCAAGCATGATGAGCACCGTAAAATTGTATTTGCGCAGCCACTCGTAAGCTTGAGGCTTGTTGTCGATGGCTCCGTCAAGTGCCGCAAAACGAGGGTAATTGTTTTTAAGCAACCAATGAATAGCCTCTTTACTCCCCCTGATACCACTACTTAACGCGGCCAGTTCAGGGTAGCCATTTTCGAGCAACCAGGTATAAAACTGCTCTCCTTCCTGTTCGAAAGTTTCGCCAAAGGCAATCAATATTTTTGGTGGATAATCCAACATAATTTTAACACATTGAAAAGCTGACGACAAAGCTAATAAAAATGCAATAAAAAACCGCCATGCCCATTCTTTTCAAAACAAGCATGGCGGATTAAAAAGGATTTCTTTTTTAATATCTGTCGATACAGTTTAAGTCCTCGAATGCCTGATGCAGGCGTGCAATCATCGATTCTTCAGCCGATCTGAGCCATTTACGCGGATCGTAGTATTTTTTGTTTGGAACATCCTCGCCTTCAGGGTTTCCAATCTGACCTTGCAGATAGTTGTGGTATCTAGCTTCATAAGCACGCACCCCATCCCATGACGCCCATTGGGTGTCGGTATCAATATTCATTTTCACCACCCCGTACGAGATAGCTTCTTTGATTTTTTCGGGTTCTGACCCGGAACCACCATGGAAAACGAAGTTTACAGGGTTAACCGCTGTATTGTATTTCTTCTGGATATAAACCTGTGAATTGTGAAGAATTACCGGTTCAAGCTTTACATTTCCGGGCTTATACACTCCATGCACATTACCAAATGCAGCAGCAATGGTAAACCGATCGCTTACTTCAGAAAGCACCTCGAAAGCACGGGCAACTTCTTCAGGTTGTGTATACAGTTTTGAACTGTCGACACCTGAATTATCCACGCCATCCTCTTCGCCACCGGTGATACCAAGCTCGATTTCGAGAGTCATGCCCATTTTGCTCATACGGCCAAGGTATTTCCGGCAGATTTCCAGGTTTTCTTCCAGCGGTTCTTCCGACAAGTCGAGCATGTGTGAGCTGAACAATGGCTTGCCTGTAGTCTTATAGTGAGCTTCTCCGGCATCGAGCAAGCCATCAATCCAAGGCAGGAGTTTCTTGGCTGCGTGATCGGTGTGCAAAATCACCGGAATACCATATAATTCAGCCAGTTTGTGAACATGAAGTGCTCCTGAAATCGAACCTGCGATAGCCGATTTTTCGTTTTCGTTTGAGAGGCCTTTGCCTGCATAAAACGATCCGCCTCCGTTTGAAAACTGTATAATGACAGGTGAATTGACTTTTTTAGCAGCTTCCATAACAGCATTTATGGAGTTAGTCCCTACCACGTTAACGGCAGGAAGTGCAAACTGATAAGCACGCGCGTTAGCAAAAATTGCTTGCACATCATCGCCCACGGCCACACCCGGAGCAACTTTTTGTGATATTTTTTCAGACATAGTATTAGAGGTTTTTAATTGTATTCCTGACCACAAAAGTAACAGATATTCCTTCTACAGCAAGTTAAATTAAGGCCAATTAGTAACAAATTTATGAAATATTTTGTCGCAAACGATTGCATTTGTGATGATTATGCTCTGATCTGGACACTGTGTGTTCTATTTTCCCCGATGAAAGGCGAGATTTCTTTTAACCATCGTCATCAATTCCGTTTTGTCGATGGGCTTGGCTATATAGTCATCAAATCCGGCATCGAGATACCTATTCTTATCGCCTCCCATGGCAAACGCTGTTTGCACGATAAACGGAACGGTTTTGTATTCAGGCATGACTTCTTTCACCTTTTGCATAAGCGAAATTCCATCCCAGGGTGGTGGCAGCTGCATATCAAAAAGCATCACATCGAAAATGACATTTTTCTTGTAGGCTTTCTCTATCATAGCCATCGCATCATCCCCATCAACCGCGAGGGTAATATCGCCGGCATGGCGCAACATTTTCTCCAACACCATTCTGTTCATTCGGTCATCTTCAACGATAAACAAACTTATCGAACCTTGTTCGGCTGAGGCAGCCGAGCTTTCAGCAGATAATTCAGCAGGCTTAATTTCTGCAGAAGTGGATCCAACGCATGGTATTGCAATGGTAACAGTGGTGCCTTCACCTTGAGGGGAAGATATAGAAAGACTGCCTCCCATCATGGTGACAAACCTGTAGGCCAGAGTAAGTCCGATACCCTTTCCCTGATAAATTTTTGTGGCGTCGTGGTGACCATATTGAAACGAAGACAACAGTAGCCGAAGGGTTTCCGCATCAATTCCTATACCCGTGTCGCGTGTTTGAATAACTGCAATATTCCGTTCAGGGTTATAGGCTGTGGTAATGGTTACAAAACCCTTTTCGGTAAATTTTACCGCATTATCCACCAGTATGTGGAGTACTTTTTTGAGTTTAATGCTGTCGGCTTTAAGCTTTGGAAGCTCAGGGTCAATTTTTACTTTAAAAACCAAACCCTTTTCCTTGGCTCGTTGACTGTATGTTTCCTGGACTTCTTTAACAATGTTATTAAAACGATCTAATTGCAGCTCCACCTCCACCATGTTTGCCTCAATACTGCTGATATCAACAATATTATTCAGCAATGAAGTTAGCTGCTGACTGCTCTGTTCGATGCTGTAGGTGTACTCGTAAAGCTCCGTATTACCGAGTACAGCCAGTTCGGTTTGCAACAAACTGGTAAAACCTACGATCCCACTGAGTGGCGTTCTGATTTCATGGCTTAGACTTCCAAGAAAAGCGTTCTTCAGGTAGTCGGCCTCTTCAACACGCTTAAGCTGCTTCCGGAGTTCGATTTCATCGAGCCTGGCTTTGTCCAATTCGGCTGAAAGTTCAATGATTTCAGCCTTTACCGCCTCTTCAACTTTTAATTTAAAACCTGCTATTTCCTTTGATCTGGAATCAAATTCCCGTTTACTTTCAAAAAATTGAACTTTTAATCTTTTATGTTTTAGATAAAACCTAAAAAACAAAACCGCGATCACCAAAAGAGCAACAAACAGCAGGAGAACCATACCCAAAACTACCAGAAAAAAGTTGCTTGTCTCACCTTCAGATTGTAGTGAATGTAGACGATGGGCGAGAAGTGACTTGTTTTCCAACTTGCTTTCCATGGCCAACTCCTCCATAGCCAGTTGTTTGTAAATAAACGTACTATCCAACTGATTTCGAGCATGATGAAAGTCAGACAACAAATAAAAAGCAGTTGATATTTTTACTGTATCCGGCGCATAATCTTTTAGACCAATGGCTTTATGAGCATAAACAGCTCCGGTTTCCGCGTCGATGGTTTGATAGAGCTCCGCCAATTTAAGCAATAAAGCCTGCTTTTCTTGTGGTTGGGCACGGTCGAGCAAATGCTCCAGGCTATCGATAGTCAGGGTTATACTTGAATAAGAGACCTCATCGGAGTTTCCGTTACGTGCCATTCCGGTCACCGAAAAGGTGAATGAAACCAGCAAGAACAAGTATCGGACAAAAGACATCTTCATTTCATATTTGAAAACCAAAGATAAAGAATTACTTGAAACTTACCACAACAAATACATAAAGCTGTCGGCAGTCTTTAAGAGCATATACCCTATGGGCATTGCTCACACCGATCAAAGATTGAAAAGCTCCGGGTGTTTGCCTTTTTTACCCTTGTAGTAAGCTTGAATTTCTTTCAGATCCTTTTCATAATCACCTGTAGGATAGAACGCCGGACCGATGCCTGCTTCTTTTTTACTGTAATCGATATACGACAGAACAATGGGAACTTTGGCTTCCACGGCGATAAAATAAAACCCACGCTTCCATTCCTCACGCCGCTGTCGCGATCCTTCCGGTGTAATTCCCAGATAAAGAGTCGAATATCTTTCGAACATTTGGGCAATCTGTCCTACCGTATTTCCCTTTTTACTCCGATCGATGGGAATACCCCCGACCCTTTTTAAAAGTCCGGCGGTAGGCCAGAAGAAAGCTTCTTTTTTAATAAGCACGTGCACAGGAACTTGGTTCATCCAGGCATACAGCCTGCCGATTAAAAAATCCCAGTTACTTGTATGTGGAGCAATGATAAAAACAGCTTTTGAAATACCTTCAGGCATACCACCAACACTCTTCCACCCCAGCAGTTTATAAAGGTACTTAGAAATTAGTCGCATAATAAGTAGTTTAAACGGCAAAACTAATTTAATTATTGGTATAGCCATAAGGTTTCAACTCTACTATTTATCAGACTCATACGATCCTATTAAGAATTAATACAGATTTGCATACGGTTGTGCACACAGAAAATGAAACTTTTTTTTACTTTCGCGGTCATGAATCAAAAGCACAAATAACCTGTCCATGAACGCTACATTACAATCATTTGGCATAAAAAAATATATCAACGAAGAATCGATAGGCGGCATCATCCTGATATTCATGACAATTATAGCCATGATATGGGCTAACTCGCAATGGTACAGCACCTATCACTATGTGTGGCATGAGCTTAAAGCTGGTTTTGGTATTGGCGAATTCCAGATGGTAAAATCGATCGGGCACTGGATAAATGACGGGCTGATGGCCATGTTCTTTTTCACGGTTGGATTAGAAATAAAACGAGAGATTATGGGTGGCGAATTATCGACACTCAAAAAAGCCAGCCTTCCGATTTTTGCTGCCGTTGGCGGCATGGTACTCCCGGCGGCTTTTTACACGGTTGTAGCGTACAACTATCCTGATTATCTGGATGGGTGGGGAATTCCTATGGCTACCGACATTGCATTCGCACTGGGTCTGCTTGCCTTATTGGGAAAAAGGGTAAATATCAACCTGAAAATTTTTCTCACCGCTTTAGCCATTGCCGACGATCTGGGTGCCGTGCTTGTAATCGCCATTTTTTACACCGAAAGCATTGAATATACTGAGCTGATAACCGCAGCCATATTTATGTCGGTATTGGTAATTGCCAATTTTGCAGGAATTAGAAGAGCCGTATTCTACGCTGTGGTTGGATTTGCAGGAGTATGGGTTTCGTTTGTTTACTCAGGCGTTCATGCCACGATAGCCGGAGTATTAATTGCGTTAACTATCCCGGCCCGTACCAAAATCACCGAGGAGCGTTTTGTTGACCGCATTTGCAAACTTACTGAAGAGTTCAAAGCGGCTCCGGAAACCGGTAATGTACTGTTATCGCATAAACAGGTACATCTTTTAACTGAACTGGATCATCTAAACAACAACGCCCACTCGCCTCTCCAAAAACTGGAACATGCCATGCATCCTATTACTACTTATTTTATTTTGCCGCTTTTTGCTTTAAGCAATGCCGGCGTGCATATTGAAGGTAGTCTGTTCGACATGATTCTCCACCCCATAAGCCTGGGGATTATTGCCGGACTGGTGCTCGGAAAGTTGGCCGGAATCTCACTTTTTTCACATCTGATCGTCAAACTTGGCTGGGCCAAACTTCCCGATGGTGTTTCGTGGAGTCAAATATATGGCGTTGCGCTTCTGGCCGGAATAGGATTTACTATGTCGATGTTTATTGCTGATCTGGCTTTCGTGAATGATGAATTTAAGCAGATAGCCAAAGTTGGTATCATGGTGGCTTCTTTCATCTCAGCGCTGGGCGGCATGGCTTTTTTAACCTTGTCGGGAAAAAAACCAACAGCCACACAACCTTGATCGACTATTCCTCAGTCTCTTCAACCAAATAAAGTTTATTGTCTTCCACCAAATACATCATGGGAGCAATCATAATTTTAGGATAACGAAAGCGTAGCCTGCGGGTTTCTCTGCATAAAAAATCGAGCTCTCCACCAATTTCAAACAAAGGAGCAAACTGTAGAAAATGATCCTCTGCTTGCTTCTTTGGCCATCCGGCATTTTCAACCAAACCATCGACAAAGAGATTTTTCCTGTCAACCAGATTTACCATGGCGCAATGGTTATGACCTATCAAGGCCATGTGCTTAACTCCCCCTACCGAAAAAGCATAGGATACCTTGAACTCGCTGTAGCGCATGTTGGCACCTCCTGCCCTGATGATATAGGCAAAATTGTCGGGTATGTTCATGTGTTTGCGGTTATCCATGCACATTCCAATAAGTAACTGAGCATTTTGATACTCTTCGAATGTGTAGCCCAGGTTGTGGTATTGCAGCAACTTGGCAATGGGAGTATTTTGGTATTGAGGCAAAATATCCTCATTTTTTTGAATGTCAATGAGTCGATCCATAGTTAGTTTTTTCAGTGATTACAGCCATTAAAGCCAGCACAATCCAGCAACATTCAGCTGTTAGAGATGGCGTGGTAATAATACACATTTTTTAAAAACACCGGAACCCTATTCATTAAAAAGAGGCTTTAAAAACCAAATCATGAGGATCTAAACCCTGATTCGGCGCACTTACCGAATAAGTATCTTTCCCGTTTCCAGTGCATTACCGCAATTGACCTGATAAATATAGAGGCCGGGGCTTAAGTCAGAAACCTGAATGCTAACAGGTTGCAAGAAGCTCTTTTCAAGAATAACTCTTCCCTGCAAGTCATACAATGCAAATGAAGTTGTGCTTGTGAGTTCAGTGGACTCAATGGTTATTTGATTCGATGCCGGATTTGGGTAAACCCTGAAAACAGATTCTTTATTTTCAGCCACATTTACGATGTCGATTGGCTTATAATGGTAAGCGTTCGTGTAATCATGAATCCATTCATCCGTCTCCGGAAGCCAATACAGTTCTTCTACTTTTTCCAGCATATTCACAAAATATGGCACATCGGCTTGCAACAAATAGGGAAGAATTAAATCATCGAGGGTGTAGTCGGGATTATATGCAAACAAGGTTTTTTCATCTGGTTCCCAGTCAAGAATTTCAGTGTCCCAAAAATATTCCTCAAAAGATTCCGGATTAAAAAACTCATCGAAATAATTATCATTGCGTTCTTCCGGTTCCCATTCGTTCAAATCAGGTCTCCAGACAGAGTATATTTGTTGATAAAACCGGGTTGGCTCGTCAAAGGAATATTCATAAAGGCTTAGGTTCACCCAATGCAACAATTCCGTATCCCAATATAAGTGTTTCGACTGCGTGTGATTTCCAGATGGATCGTAGGAATACTCAGATTTAGAGGAATATATCCACTCAGCGGACAAGGCATCGTAGATGTAAGTAATCCTAACAGAAATTTGGCCATCAGGTAAATAAGTGAATTCCCCCCGATAGGAATAAATCCAAGCCGAGTTAACCTCATCCCAATTACTGGCTACTTCGAGCGACAACAAGTTCTGCGCATTGTAGGTATATTCCCTTTGCCTGTCGCCTACCCACTGTTCGGTTGTTGCATCCCAATCATATCTGGTGTATCTCACCATTAGATTTTCCTGATTATATTCGTTCACCTCCCTAGTTCCCGGCATCCATACTTCTGAAACTGCATTCCACCCGTATGCGATGCTTTCGGTTTGATTTCCAGATGCATCATAAGCATAAGTCTGTTTAGCCATCAAAGTCCAGAGGCTGGCTGTATCGGCCATGTATAAGTATTGAAGGGTGAGAAATCCATAATCGTCATGCTCATAGGTATATTTATAGAACGGAAACGTTAATCCCGAAGACTCATCATATTGATAAACCGCTTCCAGAATTTGTTTTCCTTCATTGTTGTAGTCAAACAAGTAATAACCCATGGGGATAAACGTTCCGCTAACGGTATCATAAACCATGTTACTGATTGAATCCATCGCCTGTTTGATATCTCTGGCGAAAACAGAACTTTCGTAAAGCGTTGTATTCAAGAATGGAAACCGTTCAAAAACATCATCAAACCTGATGAATGGGTTAAAAACGATATCGGTATTTGCTTTGGCTGAAATAGCGGCGTCAAGGTTATTCTTGAGGTTTTGATGCGTTTCCTGTGCGTAGGAGTTAAAACTTAAGAGGAGAGCCGTTGCCCCAAAGAAAATTAGTGAGTAAAGAAGTTTTTTCATGGCTTTGGTTTTAATAATGCAATAAATCTGATATCTATACCGTATCACGAATAAAGGAAGAAATCGGGAAAATAAACTTATAAATCAAAGTTTTACACCGTACCGGGATTCTTTAATCCAATATTCACACCAAATATAATACAGAAACACACCATGACGCAATATCAAAACATGGCTACCTTGAAAAAGAAAACAATTTATATTCATTCTAAACATCTACCCAAAGGAAAAGTTCAGACAATGGCGGAAAACTCTTCGAAAAAGGTTGATCTGCAACCCAACTAAACAGCCTGATTTTTAAGCTTTTTACTTATAATCAGTTCCAGTTCCGCCACCTCTACGCGGGTTTGTTGCATGGAATCACGTTCGCGCAGTGTAACGGTATTGTCTTCAAGGGTTTGATGATCGATGGTAATACAGAAAGGTGTACCTATGGCATCATGTCGCCGGTAACGTTTTCCGATGGCATCTTTTTCTTCATAAAAACACATGAAATCTGATTTAAGCACATCCATAACTTCTCTGGCTTTTTCAGGGAGTCCGTCTTTTTTTATCAGTGGGAAAATGGCCACCTTATAAGGAGCAAGGAAGGGAGGGATTTTCATCACCACACGCTCTGACCCGTCCTCAAGACTTTCCTCACAGTAGGCATTACTGAGTACAGCCAAAAACATCCTGTCGAGTCCAATGCTTGTCTCCACAACATAAGGCACATAATTTTCGTTGAGTTCGGGATCGTGATACCGGAGTTTTTTACCACTGAATTTTTCGTGGGCACTTAAATCGAAATCGGTACGCGAGTGAATCCCTTCGAGTTCTTTAAATCCGATTGGGAAATCGAACTCGATGTCAGCAGCGGCATTGGCGTAATGTGCCAGTTTATCATGATCATGAAACCTGTATTTTTCGGCAGAAATACCCAAAGACAGATGCCATTTCATGCGTTCTTCTTTCCAATACTGATACCATTTAATTTCCTCGCCGGGTCGGACGAAAAACTGCATTTCCATTTGTTCAAACTCGCGCATCCGGAAAATAAACTGACGTGCTACAATCTCATTTCTAAAGGCTTTACCCGTTTGCGCTATGCCAAAGGGTATTTTCATGCGACCGGTTTTTTGGACATTGAGGTAATTCACAAAAATACCTTGGGCCGTTTCAGGACGCAGGTAAATTTCAGTAGCCCCTTCAGCCACGGAGCCCATATTGGTACTGAACATCAGGTTAAACTGCCTTACTTCAGTCCAGTTACGCGAGCCACTAACCGGACATACGATCTCCAGGTCTTCGATAATGGCTTTTACAGCGGCCATATCCTCCCTTTCCAGGGCAGAAAAGAAGGTTGTTCTTATTTCGTCTATTTTGTTTTGGTTTTCCAGAACACGCGCATTGGTATTACGAAACTGTTCTTCATCAAAACTATCGCCAAAACGGGCGCGGGCTTTTTCAACTTCTTTCGTGATTTTTGCTTCAATTTTAGCCATATGATCTTCGACTAAAACATCAGCGCGGTATCTTTTCTTCGAGTCTTTGTTGTCGATAAGCGGATCGCTGAAAGCGTCCACATGACCGGAAGCCTTCCAGGTGGTGGGATGCATAAAAATAGCGGCATCAATCCCCACGATATTCTCGTGCATTTGCACCATCGATTTCCACCAATAATCGCGGATATTTTTTTTCAACTCCGAGCCATTTTGTCCATAATCATAAACAGCACTTAACCCGTCATAAATTTCGCTGGAGGGAAAGATGAAACCATACTCTTTCGCATGGGCAATAATTTTTTTGAATAAATCTTCCTGATTAGCCATAGTTAGTTTGTAAAAAAGTCCAATACGTTACCAAAAGTGCCTGTTGTTCGTTTATACAATTCCGAATACCCACATTGGGTGCACGAAACCACAGTAAACTTTTTGTTTTGCACATCGAATATCTTCGCCAACGGTCCTCCAACAGTTCTAATTTCATCCACAACGTACTGTTTACTGCCACACTTGGCACATACATATTCTCTAGTTTTCATTTTTATAAATATTTTGAAAGAAAATAAAATTCCGGGAAGGCATCCCTTCCCGGAATACGTTTTTTAAGCACCCAGGGTAGCCACCATCACTGCTTTGATGGTATGAAGGCGGTTTTCAGCTTCATCGAAAACGATAGAGGCCGGCGATTCAAATACATCGTCGGTAACCTCCATGCCATCAACACCATATTTTTGGAAAATTTCTTCGCCAACAATGGTTTCGCGGTTATGGAAAGCAGGAAGACAATGCAAGAATTTAACTTTGGGGTTTTTGGTTTTCTCCAACATTTCTTTATTCACCTGATAAGGCAACATCAGTTCGATACGCTCCTGCCATACGCTATCAGGTTCGCCCATGCTTACCCAAACGTCAGTGTAGAGAAAATCGACACCAGCCACGCCATCATCCACGCTTTCGGTAAGGGTGATTTTAGCTCCGGTTTCTTTGGCGATAGCCAGGCACTCGTTAACGAGTGATTCTTCAGGCCACAACTTTTTAGGTGCAACGGCACGGAAATCCATACCCATTTTGGCAGCTCCAACCATCAATGAGTTGCCCATGTTGTTGCGGGCATCGCCACAATAAGCGAAGCTTACCTGATGCAATGGCTTATCGGAATGCTCCATCATGGTGAGGAAATCGGCCAGAATCTGCGTAGGGTGGAATTCATCGGTAAGTCCGTTCCAGACAGGAACACCGGCATATTTTCCGAGTTCTTCAACAATGGCCTGACCAAATCCGCGGTATTCAATTCCGTCGTACATGCGACCAAGTACACGGGCGGTATCTTTCATCGATTCCTTCTTGCCTATCTGAGAACCTGAAGGCCCCAGGTAAGTCACTTTTGCCCCTTGATCGTAGGCGGCAGTTTCGAAAGCACAACGTGTACGGGTTGAAGCTTTTTCGAAGATAAGCGCGATGTTTTTGCCCGTTAGCCGGGGTTGCTCTGTACCTGCGTATTTCGCCTTTTTGAGGTCCATTGACAGGTCGAGTAAAAATTTAATTTCCTGTGGGGTGAAATCCAACAGTTTCAGAAAGTTTCTATTTCTTAAATTGAAAGCCATAGCTATTGCTTAATTAAAGGTTATTAAACGATTATGCATATTAACGGGCACAAAAGTAAGTAATTTATTGCGTTTATGAGGACAATTTCCGTTTAATGAACTCGTGTTTTTTTCGCGCCTATCAAGAAGTTCTTCTTACTTTTGCCGCCATGATTGTTGTAGATGACATATTGGTTTCGGATGATCTGAAAGAAGTCTTTTTTGCTTGTAATTTGCAGGCATGCCATGGCGACTGCTGTGTAGAGGGAGATGCTGGTGCCCCATTGGAAGAATCTGAAATATCTGTTTTAGAAGACTATATAGAGGAAATAAAACCTTACATGGAGCCGGAAGGAATTGCGGTAATCGAAAAATCCGGCGTATTCGACTACGACATGGAAGGGGATTACGCCACACCCCTCGTAAACGACAGTGCCTGTGCCTTCTTATTCCAGGAAGGAGAAATCAGGTATTGTGCCATCGAAAAAGCCTGGGAGGAGAAAAAAACTCCTTTCCAAAAGCCCATATCGTGTCATTTATACCCTATTCGTCTGTCACAGGTAGGCAACACCACCGCGATCAACTACCACCAATGGTCTATTTGTGCACCGGCACTGATCTATGGCAAAAAGCAAGGTGAACCTCTTTATGTCTACCTGAAAACTCCCCTGATCAGGAAATTCGGAAAAGAATGGTACGACAAGCTGGTCGTATCCTATAATAAATAGAAGAAGAAAGAAAAAGCCACCATGTTTTAGAGAACACTTCTTGTGGCTTTTTTGAGCATTAAACAGCTGGAGTGTTTCCGGCTACAGCCATGGTCTCTAGTTCCTTATCGATATGAAACATCCCGGCCTTGTCAGAACCTACAAGAGAGATTTTATCTAAAATCGTACTCATCAGGTTTTCTTCTTCCAGTTGCTCCGTTATAAACCACTGCAAAAAGTTACCGGTGGTGTAGTCTTTTTCCTCTATTGTAACACCATATAAATCATTAATAGAAGCTGTGATGTATTCTTCATGGGCCAGAATTTTCGAGAAAACGTCATTCAACGAGTCAAACTCAGACTCCGGCTTTTCTATTTCCTCAACACGAGCATTACCACCCCTGCTTACCACATAACGTATAAGCTTCATCATATGCATGCGTTCTTCTTCGGCATGTTGATATAAAAACGAGGCCGCACCCGGAAACCTGTTGGCTTCGGCCCAAATGGCCATAGAAAGATACAATCTGGAAGAAAATTCTTCCTTTTTGATTTGGTTGTTTATGGCTTCCTGAACTTTTAAATTGATCATAGTTGAAATATTAATTAGCTTTTTAATTAGATGAATACAAAGTTAGCACTTCTGTAAAAACGGAGGTACGATTTATTTGATCAAAACCTTTTTTACAACATTAAAATTATCGCCCTGAACTCGGACATAAACTATTCCATGAGGCAACCCGTTTAATGAATAGCTCTTTTGGAAATTCCCGGCAAAATCGTAGGCAGCATCAGGTATGATACGCTGTCCATAGCTGTTGGTGACAGAAACACGAACTGTATGTTTAGCACATGAGTTTATTTTAAGATAAAAATCACCATTATTTGGATTAGGTATTACACTAACGCTTACAACATCAGCCACTGGGGTTATCCCGACGGGGTTAGCAAGTATCACTTCCAGACTGTCGGAAAAAGCACCAGCACCGCAACCATTAAAACCAGCCACTTTTATCCATGCAGAACCTTCAAATTGGGTATTCCAATAGGCAGTTCCGGTTGTGGAAGTACCCGAAATAGTTCCGGCTTCCGGAGGATAAATTTCCCACGAATAAGCCGTCACGCCAGTTACCGGGATAACGACGTAATTACTTTGGGTGGTTACCTGAAGGTCGACCTGCTCAGGCCCTTCCGGTTTGAAGGGCGCTTCAGGGGTATAATCAAATCTCAACTGCATGGTGTCGCTTGCCGGCTGCCCATCCACGTCAATCAATGTGAGACAAAGATTCACGTGTCCAACCTGAAGGTCTTCCTCTGAAGGCACATACACAGGATTAAGCACCTCAGGCAGGTCAAACGTCCCCGACCCGGTGGTTACCCATTGCAGCGAAACAAAATTCGTTGCCGATCCCATACATTGAAAATCGTTGCCCTCGCACGTAACATCGTCAGGTCCGGCAAATACAGTGGTTGCCATCATGGTAGGCAGGCCAATGTAGTCAATCCATGCGCGGTCAGAACCTCCCTGTCCGGAGAAATCCTTTTCGTAAGACCACCTGAAAGTGTGCACCCCAGAAGTTACAGGAAATACCTCGCGGGTCCACCCCTGAGTTGTCCCCGACCAGCTATTTTTAAGGGTGTTATCGATATAGAATTTCAATTTGTCGAAATCCGGCTCAGAGCTCACTTTCTTGTAAAACGAAATGCTGTCGTTCGACATCACCTGATACGTAATATAAAATTCAGTGGTCTGGTTGTCGCCAATACTTCCTGATTTAACATCATAATAACCCTGATAAGGGTACTGATTGTTTATCGTCCAGGGCAGATCGCCATCCGAATGCCAGTCGAACTTACTAAAATTTCCTGTCTCCCAGTCTTCTACCAACAATCCAATACGGGGGTAATAGGCTTTCATCACTACATACCCAGCTCCCTGAAGTGTAAAGTGCATTTCGCCGAAAATGCCATCAGGAACAACCTCAGCCACCTGAACCTCAAATTGCGGGTAACAAGCACCAAATGTAGTGATTGACGGCAAAACTGTGTCACCACTTAGCACGGTTATAAAAGGATTATAAGCAACCAGCGAGGCGGTTACATTGTTTATTACAGCATGTCCGGTATTGGTGGTAACAAACTTAAGTGTAGCGGTCTCACCCGGGTCCAGGCGACCATTGCCATTGCCGCCCACAGCGTCGAGTACTATCATCTGACCTGAATTCATGTTGGGGGCATAGGCTGTAACAGAGAATTCACTTTGCCAGCTTGAATCCTGATCGTCGGTAGCAGTGAGGGTAAACAAAAGCTCTTGTTGATCGGGTACATTATCGGATAATTGTATTAAAAATCCTTTTTCAACCACGGTGCTTTGGTTAATTGGCATCTCGCCATAATACGCCGTACCATTAAGAATAGCAACATGATCATTGGCAGATGAAATGGAAGCACTAACTCCGCTGGCCACTTCATTACCGTAGTTGTTCATGGTCACAGTCAGAAATGCCTGCTCGTTATAGTCAGCATGGTGGTTGTTGTTGCCCAGGCTGTCGTCACTTACTTCATGGGCTTCGTAAATGCAATAAGGCCCGTTGGGTGCAAAAACCTGGATGTTTTCTATCAACGGTTTAAAATTCTGTGCTGTAATAACAAGTTCAGCCCATCCGGGTGAAGAAATCGGATCGAACACTAAGATAGCCATTCCATTTTCATCGGCCAGAGCAGTGGTTTTCAGTGCGCCATTATAATTCAGGGCAAGATATGCATAAGGTGCAGTTTCCACTACAAACTCTTCACTCCCGATCATAATAAATTGTTCATGAACCACGGGCATATCTTCAGGCACAGAATAATAAATCATTAACGATGGATCGCCCATTAGGTTATAAATATCCCAATAGTATTCTTTGCGTGAGCTATTACTTTCAGAAACAGCCATATTTCCGGCAAAAATATGTTGAGCCATCGTCGTATACCAATCTGTTTGCGGTTCACCATGATCATGAAAAGCCCGATCGTAATTACCCAATCCGGTTTCGTAGTAAGAAGGTGGGTTTTCGCTTATGGTACCAAGTCCAACACCAAAATAAAAATCTTCATCCCAGTAGGTACTGTTAGAGGCTCCGATATAGCCAACTGCTCCTTTTCCGGGAGCACGAACAATGTCTTCGCCAAAGCAACTTGTTTGATACTCGCTCGAAGAACAGCAGTTACCTATTAAGAGACCATATTGGTTGGTGTTTGCCAAATTAGGGATATCACTCTGCGAAAAGGAAGGATCGGCCCAGCCGGAAGGGCTACAGTGGGCGGTATAATTAGCAAAACTCACCCCATCGCTGATATTCTGCCTCATGTTGGCGGCGTTGCTGCCTGATGCCGGATAAAGGTAGGTGTGGGAAAATATCCCGTGGTCTTCGTTAAAATAGTTGATTGTCCCGTAATTGATCTGGCCATTTCCATGACTTGCACCATAACCGGCGTCCATTCCTGCTACCATCACCACAGTGTCGAGGTAAGTCGGGTTGGGCATAGTATATTGTTCCACCATCAGCGATTTATCGATAAAAGGCTGAAGATGTGTTGCGTTTTGCGCAGAAAAACGTCCGTAGTAAATCTCGGGAAACAGATCGCCTGTATATTCAACGTAATTGCGGTCGGTAACACCATTTCCATTATCGTAGGCTGGTATTTCACCAATATCGCCAACAAACAGCACAAACGAAGGAGCAGGCTGTTCGGGGGTTGGATTATCGTAAAGATCTTGAATAAACGCTTTTATGGCAGGCTTTGTAGCTCCAATCACATCGGTATAGGCTTCTATCACTGTAAAACCCTTTCTGCGTTTCCAGGCAATAAAAGGATCTAGCTGGCCTTTGAACATTGGATCTGAAATGATAACATAAACCACAGGGCAGCTTGTAATTTCATCGCGGCTGGCAGGGTTGTACTGATTGTTGAGCAAACGGTTGTATACACCTGTAAAATAAGGTGATCGGGTTTTACTCTTTAATTCGGCAGTGGCTTGTAAATCGGCATTTTCAAAAACAAGCTCAAAATCGATTTGTTGAGCGTAAATTACCTCACCTGTCACCGGATTGTAATGAAAAGGCGAAACCGATAAGCGCGCGATGCGTGCACCACGCAGTGTTCCAAGTATTTGCACTGACACCAAAGGCTCACTGAAAAAGGTATTGGATTGATAAACAGCCTTGTTTATCTCTTCCGGGAATTGTGTGCCGCTTTTAGGCTGAGAAGGCTGAAGTGGAACGACAGGCGCGAAAACACCCAGATCACTCAGGTTAAAGTGAACCACTTTTTGACTGTTGATGGTGGTCACCACTTCAGCCCCTTGAGGTATTTCTATTAATCTTGAAAAAACAGGCAGTTCAGGGCTACCTATAACATTGCTTTTCCCAAAACCCGACACCGACAACCGCACAAAATCGCCTATCTGTGATTTTACGTTGGTGTAAAACACAGGTGCTGACCTAAAACTAAACAGCAGCCGTTCTGGCTCACTTACTACAATTGATAATTCAGTATCTGCCTGATCGGCGGTTGCCTTCACAAGCTGTTGCGACCTTGCCGGGATAATCATGATCAGCAATATGACCAGTAGAATTAAATTTTTTGCTTTCATTTTCAATGGATTGATATGATTTCCGAAGACTTAACCCAGCCGAGGGTAAATAAAAAATCCGGAAAAAATTAATTTTTAAAATCAGAGGTCAAAGTTACATCTAACTCCGATGCTGGTCAAGCGTAAAGGATTATTTACTCGCTATTTAGAATTGGTAAACCTTATTTCAGCAACATATTTGATAACCTCGGAGTCAGCAACCTGACAGGATACCAGGTGGCGAAATATCCTACGGCCTGTACAGTAAAGAAAACAAGCAGAAAGTCGCTCCAAACCATCCGAACTGGATAAGACTCGATAACGAATGACCCTTCGCTACCACCCAGACTAAGCAAGCCGAATTCCTGCTGAAGGACGACGATTAAAAATCCCAGTCCCAGTCCAATGGCACTTCCAACCAAAGTAATCAACACTCCTTCGGCCAAAAAGATGCGCTTTATAAGCTTGTGCGTAGCGCCAAGTGTATTCAACACCGCCATGTCCTTGTTTTTCTCAATCATTAAAATCGAAAGCGATCCGATCATGTTGAAAGAGGACAACAACAAGATGAAAACCAAAATTAAAAATATGATGGTCTTCTCGGATTTAAGCACCTTAAAAAGTGCCCTGTTTTGCTGAAACCGATTGTCTACCTGAAAATCATTTCCTAAAATCTGTTGAATTTCGTCCTGAACGCGATCAGAAAAAGAGGGTTTGGTGAGTAGCACTTCCACACTCGTTACCTCATCGTGATAATCTAATAGTTGTCGGGCAAACCGCAAAGGCACAAACACATACTTCTCGTCAAACTCCTGCTGAACTGAAAATATACCTGTCGGATGCAATGCTTCGGAATTGAAAGCGTTGCTAAACTGAAACGAAGAGGCATTGCCGCGCTTGGGGACATATACGGCAAGCATGCGTGATGGATTTTCGGGGTTGATGCTCAAATGCCAGGCTACCCCTGCACCAGGCACAGCAAAATCAGTGTCGCCCTCTTCAAGCAAAAAAGTTCCGGCAATGGTAAGTTTACCAATTTGTGAAACCTTGGCAAAATTTTTCGGAACACCTTTTATCCGCGCAATGTATTGTTGGTCGTTGTATCGTAACAGCACATCTTCCTCTACGATTTCGAACAAACCACTTACACCGCTTAGATCGGCAATTTTTTGCGCCGGAAATTCCTGAAATGAAAACGTTTTTCCTGAAGTGGCGGCAATCTTCAAATCGGGATTGAAGCTGTTGTACAGAGATTTTATCACCTCCTCAAAGCCATTGAAAACAGATAACACCACGATCAGCGCCATTGTACCAACCGAAAGTCCGCCAACAGATATCAGAGAAATCACATTTATCAGGTTGTGCGATTTCTTCGATACAAGATACTTCCGGGCGAAAAACAGTGGCAATTGCATGCAGTACAAGATTTTTTGCTTCCGCAAATATCCACTTTTTTAACACACGCAAATAAAAAAAGGGAGCCGGTAAATCCGACTCCCCTTTTTTAAGTAGTTTTCTTTTTAATTGATTCTAACAAGTTTTTTAGTAATCACATCCTGACCCAGTGTAAGTTTTATCATATAAATACCGGGTAACACATGTCCCGTATTCCATGAAATATTTTGACTACCGGGGTTCATTTTGATTTCGGGCGTGTTATACAACTGTCTGCCCGACATGTCGTATACTTCGAAACGCACCTCAGAAGTTTCGCTAAGATCAAAACTAACCACCACCTGATCGGCAAATGGGTTTGGATAAGCGGCAACCTGATATAATTCGGCAGCTGTTTCATTAAGTCCTGTCCAGGTGAAACTTACGTTGAAAAAGTTTAGAAACTCGGCCATGGCTTCATCCATGGTAGAACCCAGTCCATTTGAAAGACCTGCAAATTCAAAGGATGCCCCAATGGTTTTATAAGTTTCGTTGTGATAACTTATTGCCGTCGCATATTCAGGAGAAGTGTTGGTCATAAGTACTGAGCCACCGTCGTATGGGCCGAGTCGGTCGACATAGTTGTTAATGCCATTGTATGCGTAGGAATATCCATTCATGAAGTTCATGTCATCTCCTGTAATTGTACCTAAATCGCCATCTCCGTCTTCAAGTCCTTTTATAAAAAATAATTCATGGGCGGCAGTAGGTTCGTCAAAAGCCCAGGTATCGCCTCCTTCCATGTACACACGGCCTCCGATGTTAAGATAGGCAGCCAAGGCACTTCCTTCTTCGGTGGATAGGACATGGTTGTCAGGGTATGCTCCCAGCAACACGAATACAGAAGAATAGATTTCGAGGGTCTCAGGTAATTCAGTAACCACTTCACCACCCACCTGCAACACATCCAGGCAGGCCATCATACTGTCTGCGGAAGCTGAATTAGCCATATTGACTATCAATACGGGTATCTGACCTACGATCGTATAAAAGTTGTCGTTGAGCGATACATCGTTGTTGCCAAGCGCCTCAACGGTGAACACAGCGGTAAATCCGGGAGGTGTATCGCCCGCAGCGGTAACATTAAATGCCATGGAATTGGTTTCCCCTGCCAGAATATCTCCAAAGTTGAGTGGTTCTGTGTTTACAATGGTATAGTTATTTCCACTCAGCAGTTGGGTAATTACCGAATAAGCATCGGAAGATCCTGTATTTTTTATGGAGATTATGAGGTCGGCCGTTTCACCCGGATCAAGTTTACCATTGTTATTGCCGGTGGCATCATCAACTGAATAACTTGCCAGAATAAGTTTGGCGGCATGACCTGGAATCATAAAATTCGATATCCATGAGTTGCCATCCTGATCGTATGAAGTGAGTCGGAAGGGCACGAGCGACATATCTGGTAGATCGTTGGATACTGAGAAAGCAAAACCATCAATGGCGGTAAGTGTATCGCCGACAGCCAGATCACCAAAAAACACAGAGTCTCCCGTTACTTCAATATAAGGGCTGGTACTTGAAAGCAGGCTGTAAACACCATATCCGGCTTCAACACCGATGTTCGACAAGCTCATTGTCATAAGGATATCTTCGGCATAGTCCATTAAACCATCGCCATTACCACCAGCGGTATCGTTTAAGATTTTGCCGGCAATCGACATGAAAGGGCCGAGTTCAGGTATGATATCTATCGTGCTGATGTGAGGGCGATAATTATAGGCTGTGATTACAAAATCAGCTGTTCCGAGTTCGGTAAGGGCTTCAAAAGTGATGGTTGCCGACCCACCTGAAACAAAGGCAGTCCCCAGGATTTCACCATTAAAAGTCAAAGCGGCTTTTGCCCCTTCGGCGTTGCAGGTGAGGGTGAGACTAGTTTCACCTATATGTAGTTCGGAAGGATAACTGGCAGAAATGTTTTGAGGAATGGAGGTACGAATAACCAGGGAAGGATCACCGAAAACTGTCCAGGTGTCGGTCATTTCGTTGCCATCCGATCCATATTCGTCGTTCATTAACATACAACCATGCATCGAAATGCCGGCAAAAGAGCGTTTAATATTATCGGAATACGATTCGGTGAGAATATCGTTCATCTCATCCTGTCCGGCCATTGGTGGATTCCAGCTCTGGTTGATGGTGGACATTAATGTGGCAATTGCTCCCGTAGGCTGGTTGTTATCTTCTGCACGCATCCAGGCTTCGGCAAAGCAGGTGCTTCCAACAAAATTTCCATTTACACAGGCCACAGAAAATATAAAAGGTAATTTCCCAACATTAACCAACTGATTGACATTGGTATTGCTAAAACCGGAGGAACTCCATGAGGTAGTACTACCGTGTCCGGTATAATTAATTATGGTAGCGCCCGAGTTTATTCCTTCGGCCACAGTGGCCGCTGATGGACTGCCGGGGGCATCATTTCCTCCCTGTGAGCCATCGAAATATTCATAAGCGTAGTTGTAGGTATAAGGAATAAGTTTCTCGTTGCCAATCTTGCGGATGTGCTGGTAGTCGTACTCACCATCATCACCGGGACCTTCGCTTGAGGCTACACCGATAAGCTTTCTGTACCAGGCTGTGTCAGCAATGGGATTTTGTTCGTATTCCAGAACACGTTGTACCTGTGTAGCCACATGCCCAACATTTTCAGCGGAGAAACGTCCGCAGAACAAGTCGGGATAATGATCGCTGCCCACAACATAAGTGTAGTTGTTATCAGAATCGTTGCCCCCAATTGATGAAGAAGGCACTTGCTGTGAATCACCGACCAGTAACACGTATGTCAGTCCCTTGGTATTGTAATAGTCAGCAATATAAGTCTTTATAGCCGATGCTCCACCAATGGTGGCCACATCTACCAGCTCTACCTGCATCCCGGTTTTAATTTTCCAATCAATAAAAGGTTGAATTGAGTCCATGAAATCGGCATGACAGATAATCAGCATGTTTCCTTCCTCTTCAACCGGATTGTATCGGTTGCTTGTGGTATAGTTGATAAAATGCCGTGCATAAATTTGATTGAATTCCGCATTTACTTTTTCCGGATTAAAAGGAATATCCAACACGTTGGTTCTGCTCAGGCCATTTTCCACAATTTCGACAGTGATTTCATGGTAAACCCTGAGCACCTTTGTAACAGGATTGTACTGAAAAGGCTTGATCATCAGTGTCTGGCCACGCAGATCGCGCATGATATAAGGCTCACGTAACGAGGCCACCTCTCCGGGATAAAAGGCATCATTTTCATAATATTTTCCGAAAGTATAAGGTATTGATTCCGGATCGATGTCGCGGGTAAGATTCCCTTTTGAAGGGGTGATCAGCACGTCTTGATACTCTTTAAATTTCGCGTTCAACACAACGACTTCCATTTGCGAACGATCGGGAATAACCAACGAAGTGGCCATCAGTGGCAAGTCGGGTGCGCCGGCACGCATGATGGGAGCTCCCTCATCGAAAAGTATGCGCATGGAAGCACCCCTGTCGGTCATCACTTCTTTAAAATAATACCCTGACAAGGTAAAGTGAAGCACAGATGACGCGCTGTTTGATGGCACTAATTCGATGGCAGAAGCCTCATTTGTTTGTCCGGATACCTGCACCCACTCAGTGGAAAAAAGGCTTCCGATAAAAAGCAGAAAGACAAAAGACAATAAAAGTTTTTTCATTGGATTTAGTTATTTACCGCTGCAACACGGATTAATGGTTTATAATAATTTTCTTCGACATTTTGGTTTTGCCTGTTTCAACCACAAGGTAATATACCCCGCTGTTCACATGGCTTACATCAATACTGACAGCCATTTTTCCTGATTCGGAAAAATCACCGGTTTTGGAAGGAATAACCTTACGGCCTAATACATCAAGTACCGTAAAGGTGCTTTCTGACAGATCGGTATGCGCAAGAGTGATGTTCAACAAACCGGAAGCAGGGTTTGGATAAACCTGCAACTCAAAATTGGATTCAGGCTGTTTTTGAATATCCGTCCATACAAAAGGAAGATTGAAAAAATAAAGCACCTCGGCCATAATTTCGTCTTTAGTGCTGGTAGTGTTGTCCACCAAGCCACCAAATTCAAATGAAGTTCCAACAGTTTTGTATACTGCATCTTCAAAGGCCACAGCTACATCATATCCGGCATTTTGGTTTGAAAACAGGGTAAACGAATACATGTCAGGCAACAAGTGGTCAATATAACTGTTTTCGCCATCATAGTCGAATTCGTATCCTGACGCAAAAGTACCTTCCGTTCCTGTAACCACCGACAAATCACCTGTCCCATCATCCGTTCCTGTGATATGAAACATGCTATGTCCGGCAGTTTGTGGATCATACGCCCAGGTATCGCCTCCTTCCATGTAAACCCTACCACCATTTTCTAAAAATTCGGCTATTCTAATGCCTTCGGAGGTCGACAAAACATAGTTATTAGGATAAGTTCCCAGACAAACAAACAGACTTTGGTATAGGCCCAAGTCTTGTGGTAACTCCTCAACCATTTCGTGCCCTACAGTAAGTACTTCAAAGCACGACTGCATGGCCTCCGGGGAATTGTTTGACTGAGCCAAATCTATTATTAACACCGGAATTTGGCCAATAATCAAATTGAAAACATCAGTAGCCGAAATACCAAAATCAGCAATAAAGTCGATTGTTTGTTGGGCCGTAATACCTGCTGGAGCATCTATCGAAACAGTTACACTATATCGCTGGCTTTTAACGGAATCTGCTTCCATCTTGTCATAAGACTGTTGGGGTTGGTTGATAGTAAGGTATGGACTTCCTGTTGATAGCTGACCCAACACATTTCGTGCAAAGGCAGATCCTGTATTTTTTAAACTGATTACCAAATCAACTGTTTCGCCGGCATCTAATTTTCCGTTGTTATTGCCCTGACTATCGTCGACTACCACATTTTGATATGCCAGTATCGGCGCATGACCCATATCCACAAATGAAGATTCGAACACATCGCCCGCAGCAATTGTAGCTTTAACATCAAACATAATTAATTCTAAATCAGGGATGTTATCAGCAACCGTAAAGTTGACAGGTAGAGGCGATTCAACACTTTGACCTGCAGGGATATCGCCAAAATTTACCGTGTTATTTGAAAGACTAATGTAAGGGTTATTTGTTGATAGCTCTACTTCAACACCTAAAGCATCTTCTGTACCAACATTTTCCATGGTTAGTAAAACAACTTCACTTTCGTGGTAAGTAAAGCCCAAACCGGAAACATTATGACTTGAATATACAACATAAGGCCCTTCGGCAGGAATTACAGGAATGGTGGAAATATAGGGTTGAAAATTTTGCGCTGTTACCACAATTTCAGCATCACCAGGCGTTACTATCGACTCGAAATCCAAAACCAGATAACCCGAAGCATCGGCTATGCCCATCCCTTTAAGTTCGTTGTTCATCGACAGGCCCACGTAAGCGTAGGGTACAGCTGTTATACTGATAGAGGTCTGGCCGATGGTGATTACAGCCGGATGATTTACTGTCATGACTTCGGGTTCGGAATAATAAATCATCAATGACGGATCACCCATCAAATTGTATATATCCCAGTAATATTGTTCCAAACTCGAACCACTTTCGGTAACGGCCATATTTCCGGCAAAAATATGTTGTGCCATGGTGGTATACCATTCGCCAAATGGTTCGCCGTGATCGTGAAACGCGCGGTCGTAGTTTCCAAGACCTGTTTCTTCATACGATGGTGGGTTTTCGGAAATAGCACCAACACCCACACCAAAATAAAAGTCTTCGTCCCAGTAAGTGCTGTTCGACCCTCCGATATAACCCACTGCTCCTTTGTCGGCAGCCCGGACAATCTCTTCGGCAAAGCAAGTAGTTTGAAACTCGCTCGAGGAACAGCAGTTCCCGATAAGTAAACCATACTGACCCTGGTTGCTGAGTGCCGGGATATCACCAATGCTAAAGGAAGGATCACCCCAACCTCCAGGCCCACAGTGGGCTGTGTAATTAGCAAAACCCACGCCATCACTAACATTTTGCCTTATGTTGGCTGCGTTGCTTCCTGATTCGGGATACAGGTAAGTATGCGAAAATATATCGTGTTCTGCATTAAAATAGTTAATGGTTCCATAGTTAATCTGGCCATTGCCGTGGCTCGCACCAAATGAACCATCCATGCCTGCAATCATGACAACCGTATCGAGGTAAGCCGGATTAGCAAGTGTATACTGCTCGTATTGAAGCGTTTTGTCGATATAGGGTTGAAGCTGGGCCTCGTTCTGAGCCGAGAAACGGCCGTAAAAGATTTCGGGAAACAGATCACCGGTATATTCAACATAGTTCCTGTCGGTAACCCCATCACCGTTGTTCCATGCCGGAATTTCACTAATATCGCCCACAAAAAGCACAAATGAAGGAGCAGGGTCTTCCGGTGTGCCGGCATCATACAATCCTTGCAAATACGCTTTTATACCTACTGTTGTGCTGCCAATTTCATCGGTATAAGCTTCTATCACTGTAAACCCTTTACGTGTCTTCCATTCAACAAATGGCTGGAGTTGCGCCTGAAACATGGGGTCGGAGACAATCACATATTTTATAGGGTATTGTGTGAAATTTTCGCGTGATACGGCAGGAATGTAATTCATTAGGTTGGCGTAAGGTGCTGTGAAATAAGGCGAAGCCAGTCTCGACTTTTCACTTTCAGTAGTAACCCAGTCGGCCTGCTTTACAACAATCTCGAAGTGGAGGTTTTTATAAACCCGGATGGTCTGTTCCACAGGATTGTATTGAATGGGAGCAACTTCCAGCCGCGCGATATTGACTCCACGCATGCGGCCAAGGATATTCACGCTAACAAGCTCTTGTTCAAGAAACTGGTTTAACAAATATACCTGATTGTTTATTTGAAATTCGGAAGATGATCCACATTTAGGCTGCGATGGCTGAACAGGAATCAAAGGTTGAGCTGCACCTAAAGACTGTAGCCTGTATTCAACTATGTCGTAACTTAAAACATTTACTTCCACGACAGACTCATGAGGCAATTCGATCAGTTGACGCTTTACCGGCACTTCAGGAACACCAACAGCATAGTTGTGGGTGTACCCGGGCAATGACAAACGTGTATACACATGTTGCGCAACCTTGACGATGTTTGCATCGATTTTGCCCACCGTGTTCTGAAAAACAAGTCTTTCTGTCGTGTTTTCCTTTAGAATTAAAGAGGTTGTTTCCACTACGGTTTGAGCAAACCCTGACTGAAAAACAATCACCATGAAAAAAGCCACCAAGGTAACAGGGCTTAAAATGCGTTTAAAGAATTGCATAAAAAAAGTATAAGTTACTCAATAATAAAAAAATATGTTGACTTCAGCATTGACAATCCAAATAAATGAAAGGTTGTATCTAATGGCATACTAATCTATTTTCGCTATTACTTCAAAGCTGGCCGCATGATCAACAATAAGCGTGTCAGCTTTGTAATGATACGATTTGGCTGTTCCGGTAAGCCTATTTAACTCACCATTTTGCGTAAGGGTAAGGGCCAATGAACTTGATGATCCTGGCACATTGATAAAGAATTCATTGTCATCCTTTACAGTTGTATATGATATCTGATAATAATCGGGTAAACTAACTTCTATTTTTAGTCCGTTTTCGGAGGTGGAAGTCACCGCAACCGTTGTTGACACATTCAGGTATTGCATATCGGAAGACCCGTTGTAATAATCACCTGTACCGCTGTAATTTCCTGCCCATTGCGATGCACTGCAATCCTCACAATATTTCCAGTCCGACTGGCTGTTCTTTGTACATCCAGCCATGAACAAGGTAAGCAAGAGAAAACTTATAAAACGAAAGCGATCCAACATAGTTCACCATTAAAGGTGCAAATATATAAAACATTGATTTGAGTAAGTTATCTTTTTTCACAAAGGAGAATATCGTGATAACCTGAAAGTTCACTTGTTTTTTCCAATTCAGAACTAACGTATGCTGACCACCATTCCTGAAGCCGCGCATTCAGGCTGTGATTGGTTTGTTTGTCGTAAAGCTGCTGCATTTCGGCATGTTGTTTACTTAACTTGTCATAAGCCTTTTCTAAGGATCGGGCATTTAGTTTTCCTTTTTTGTTGAGTTCTTTTATTTCTTCATGAAATCTACGCCCCATAAGTTCGGTTATATCAAAATGCAATTGCTCGTGGGCAAGCACTTCGGGAGTGAGGTGATCGGGGTGCTTCCATGATTTTTCAGGATAAAATTTCACTGCAATTTTCACCGAAACCAGACGGCGGTTTTCTTCAACGCCTTCGAAACCAATACCACAAACCGACAAAGCCGCTGACATCCGTCCAGGAGGCTTACGGTGAGCACGGAAATCGCTCCAATCAATTTTTCTGTCAGCTTGCCAAAGTATAACATCCTCAACGCCAGGAGGGTCATCGGGTAATATGGTTGCGAATAATACACCGGTAAAAACATTAAAATGGAAGATTAACAGCATTACCGGACGCCAAAAAGAAAAAATCATACCTATAAAATCTGGCTTATAAACGCATTTTGTCGGGAAATATTCTTTTACAAAGCACCAAAACCAGCATCTGCAAGCTATGTAAACAATAATACGTTATTTAAGCCCAAAGGCATGATTAATTGGGTGAAATTTAGTTTTTTTGCAAAGTTTTTAAATGATGTAAAAGTGAAAAGAATTGAAATCAATGAGCTGTTGAAAACAACAGAAGCTGGTCGCGACATCAATGTAAAAGGATGGGTACGCACCAAACGTGGTAGTAAGAACGTGGCTTTCATAGCGTTAAATGACGGCTCAACGATTAATAATATACAAATTGTGGTTGAAATGACTCCTGAAAATGAGGCGTTGTTGGAACGCATCCACACCGGAGCCGCCTTGTCAGTTGATGGGCTGTTGGTGGAGTCAACCGGTAGCGGACAACGTGTGGAGGTTCAATGCACCCGTCTGGAAATATTAGGAGAAGCCAATCCGGGCGAATACCCATTACAGCCAAAAAAACACTCTTTGGAGTTTTTACGCGAAAAAGCCCACCTACGCTATCGCACCAGCACTTTCAGCGCCATTGGCCGTGTACGTCATGCCCTGATTTTTGCTATCCATAAATTTTTTAACGACAGGGGCTTTTTTAATATCCACACCCCCATAATTACCGGTTCGGATGCCGAAGGAGCCGGTGAAATGTTTCAGGTAACCACCCTCGACCTGAAAAAAATTCCCAGAACAGAAACCGGAGAAGTAGATTTCAGCCAAGACTTCTTTGGCAAAGCGGCAAACCTTACGGTAAGCGGACAATTGGAAGCAGAGCTGGCTGCCCTGGCACTGTCCAAAGTATATACCTTTGGGCCAACATTCAGAGCTGAAAACTCAAATACTTCGCGCCATTTGGCTGAATTCTGGATGATTGAGCCGGAAGTAGCTTTTAATGATATTCACGACGACATGGACCTGGCAGAAGACATGCTGAAATATGTTATCGGGTATGCTCTGGAAAACTGTATGGACGACCTGCAATTCCTGAGTAAGCGGCTACTGGAGGAGGAAAAAAACAAAAAAGAAGAGGAACGTTCGATGGAGCTGATCGAAAAGCTGCGGTTTGTATTGGAAAATCCCTTCGAGCGAATCACCTATACCGAAGCCATCGATATTCTTAAAAACTCGAATGCCAACAAAAAGAAAAAATTCAACTACCTGATCGAAGGCTGGGGTGCAGA
Source organism: Bacteroidales bacterium UBA6244 (assembly GCA_002440885.1). Classification (GTDB taxonomy): domain Bacteria; phylum Bacteroidota; class Bacteroidia; order Bacteroidales; family F082; genus UBA6244. The sequence continues at coordinate 14,214 of DJVY01000223.1, read as the reverse complement.
TCTGCAATCAGAACACGAAAGGTATCTGGTTGAAAAACACTTTAAAAAACCGGTTATCCTTACAGATTATCCAAAAGAGATCAAGGCCTTTTACATGAAACAAAACGATGATGGCACTACCGTTCGTGCCATGGACGTGCTGTTTCCGCAAATCGGCGAAATAATAGGTGGCTCGCAGCGCGAAGAAGATTACACCAAACTGGCTACACGAATGCAGGAAATGCATATACCCTTCGAAACCATGTGGTGGTACCTCGAAACACGAAAATTCGGCAGTGTTCCGCATGCTGGGTTCGGCCTTGGCTTCGAACGACTGATGCTGTTTGTTACAGGCATGGGAAACATCCGCGATGTGATACCTTTTCCGCGCACCCCGTTAAACCTTGAATTTTAAGGTTATCCCTCCCGTAACATTCCAACTAAAATGTGTTTGTTAAAAAGATTGGGGAAAAAGGTTCAGCCAAAATTGTGCCATTTTAAAAATGTTGTTACATTTGCTCAAATTGCATAGAGAAACGTAAATCATATTTATTAAGGCTAACCATGCTCAACCAAAGGCTTCAACAAAAACTGCTGCAAAAGCTTTCGCCTCAACAAATTCTGTTGATGAAGCTCTTGCAAATTCCTTCGGTGGGTCTGGAGCAACGCATAAAACAGGAAATAGAAGAAAACCCGGCCTTAGAAGTTGACAATGACGAGTCACCTGAATATGAACGCGACGACCAACAAGAAGCCGGCAGCGATCAGGATGACTATGCCGAATCAAGCCTCGACGAAGTGTCGAATAAAGACAACGAATTCGATCTGAACGACTATATTAATGAAGATGATGTGCCTTCCTATAAGCTGCAAACCAACAATTACAGCAACGATGATGAGCACAAGGAAATCCCTTTTGCTTCGGGCATCACTTTTCACGAACTGCTCACCCAGCAACTGCAACAGCAGTATCTGAGCGAGAAAAAATTCCAGATTGGCCAATATATTATTGGAAACATTGACGACTCCGGATACCTGGAGCGCGCCATTGAGGCCATTGTAGATGACCTGGCTTTTAGTCAGAACATCGCCACAAAAAAAGAGGAAGTGGAAGAAGTGCTGAAAATAATCCAGGAGTTCGAGCCTGCGGGAGTTGGCGCACGCGATCTGAAAGAATGTCTTCTGATTCAGCTGCACAGAAAAGCTACCGAAACTCCCTCAGAAGGTATCTCCCTGGCTATCCAGATTCTGTCGCGTTCGTTCATGGATTTCACAAAAAAACACTTTCAGAAAATCACCAAGAAACTGGATATCTCTGATGAAAAACTGAAAATGGGTATCGACGAAATCCTCAAATTAAACCCAAAACCGGGTAACTCACTTAGCGAAACCACACGCACCAACCATTACATCATTCCCGACTTCAACATCACCAACAACGGGGAAAAACTTGAACTCACCCTGAACTCATGGAACAGCCCTGATTTACGCGTGAGCAATGCTTTTGCTTCAATGATGAACGAGATAGGAAGTCAAAAACAGTCAAAAAAACAAAAAGAGGCCCTTTCTTTCATTAAACAAAAGGTGGACTCTGCCAAATGGTTTATCGATGCCATCAAACAAAGGCAACATACCTTGTACGACACCATGTACGCCATCATGGAGTACCAACACGATTACCTGATGACAGGCGACGACACCAAGCTTAAGCCTATGATTTTAAAGGATATAGCTGAGAAGGTCAACCTCGACATCAGCACCATTTCCCGAGTGGCCAACAGCAAATATGTTCAAACCCCTTTCGGCACATTGCTATTAAAATCCTTTTTCAGCGAAAGCATGCAAAAAGACGATGGAGAAGAGGTGTCAACAAGGGAAATAAAAACCATTTTGAAAGAAATTATCAGCGAAGAAGATAAAAGAAAACCCTTTACCGACGAGTACCTGATGGAACGGCTGAGAGAAAAAGGATATCCCATTGCCCGCCGTACGGTAGCCAAATACCGCGAACAGCTTCAGATTCCGGTGGCTCGTCTGCGTAAAGAGATGGAATAACAACAACCTAAATGCAAAAAATATTATCACAAGTCGTATCTCTTATTTTTCATCCCTTGCTCGTGCCAGGTTATGCCGTTTCTGTGCTCTTGCATCTTCCTACCCACCACTTCATGGTGCTGCCCGAACGGTACAAGTTCCTGGTTATTTTGTTGGTGTTTTTATCCACCTTTGCGATGCCTGCGCTCATTTTTGTGATATTGAAAAAATTCAACGTGCTGAAAAGTCTTGAAATGCACGAGAGCCGCGAACGGGTAATCCCGCTGGCCGTTGTAGCGGTGTTTTTTTATGCAACCTACACCATAATAAAACAGGACGACCACAACAGCATTCTTTCCTTATTTATGCTTGGTGCCACCATGCTGGTATTGCTTTGTTTGATTGTAAATTATTTCACCAAAATAAGTATTCACGCAACCTCATGGGGAGGTTTTGCCGGTGCACTGGCCGGATTTTCGCTCAGCTTCGGCGTGGTAGTTACTCCCTGGTTATTTGTGGTAATTCTGTTGGCAGGATTGGTGGGCACAGCCCGTCTTATCCTCCGGGCACATACAGCGAGTCAAGTCTACCTCGGCTTTGGGCTGGGGTTTATAACTCAAATGCTGTTATTCTACTTCATTTAAAACAGATCTTTAATCATGTTTAAAAAAGGTTTGTTCCTTATCGGCATTTGTCTTTTTTATATGGCTGTCTTTTCGCAATCGGTTAAATTTCCGGCTTTTACAGATGGGATGGAAAGAAAGAGCGCCAGTGTTCAATTCGATAACGATACCTATTACCTTACCGATTATTACTACACCAATGGCCTTGAGATCGACCTGATTTTACCCGTGTTCGAAAACCGGAAAGTCATGCAAGTGCTACACCGTGACGATTCTCAGATACTCGCGGGATTATCGCTGAGTCAACATTTATATACCCCAAAAAACATCCGCGACACCCTGATCCAGTTCAACGACCGGCCGTTTGCTGCTACCCTTGAGCTGGATTACTTTGTCGAAAAAACGAACCTGATAAATAACCTGCAGTGGCAGACCCGTATCAGATTAGGGATCATTGGTCCGTCGGCAGGAGGCGAGGCTTTTCAGCGAAAAATTCACCAATGGATAGACTCGCCTGATCCAAATGGCTGGGAATATGAAATTGCAAACGATCTGATTGCAAACATCGATTTCATGCTAGCTTATCCATTGTTTTTACGAAAATACTTCAAACTTTCGGCCATCGGAGCGGTGAGAGCAGGCACGCTCTTCAACGACCTGAACGCAGGAGTAAGCTTGCAGGCAGGAAACAACCGGATAGTCACCATCAGCAAAGACAAAAAACAAGATCTTCCTTTCGGCAAAAAACTTATTCCCTATCTTACATCCGATGTTTCGGTTCGGCTTGTCGGTTACAACGCCACGCTACAAGGGGGCGTATTCTCAGGATTTAATCATCACGTAATCAGCAGTAAAGGCTTAACCCGGGTTATCCTGTTTTCAAATACTACCCTTGGTTTATTGTGGCGAGGCGTATCACTCGACTATACCCACAGCTTCCTTACCAAAGAATTTGGTGAGGGAATCAGCCACCAATACGGCAGCTTCAAATTAAAGGTTTTCTTTTGACGACATCGTGTTTTGGAGTTTAAAAAGAGTGTAATTTTGCCGCCGTTTTCAAGTGAAAACAACGATAAATTTATACATATGGCTTTCTTACAAAAAGATAAACTGTTTAGCAAACGCTGGGTTAAAAACTACAGCCTTATTATCATTGGTGCCTTTATTATGGCCTCGGGGTTTGTTTTGTTCATTACTCCTTATAAAATTGTGCCCGGCGGTGTTTATGGTATTTCCATCGTCATCCACTGGATGCTGGGCACACCGGTTGGATTAATTGCCTTGTTTTTCGACATCCCGCTTACCCTTATCGGGATCAAAGTATTAGGGCCTCGTTTTGGCATGAAAACCGTAGTAGGCTTTTTCTCTACAGCCATTTTTATGGACACCATAACCTATTTTTACGGTAGCGAGCCACTGGTACAAGGCGACCCACTCCTGTCCTCAATTTTTGGAGGGCTCTTTATTGGTCTTGGGCTTGGTTTAATTTTCAAATCAAAAGCTACCTCAGGAGGCTCCGACATTGTGGCCATGATCATTGGTAAATACACCAAACTGCCTATGGGACAACTCATGATTTTTGTCGATTCGGCCATTGTTTTAATTGGTTTGGTGGCTTTTCAGGACTGGAAAATACCCTTGTATTCGCTGATCGTGATTTTTATTACGGGCAAAGTGGTCGACCTTGTTCTCGAAGGAGCAAATTACGAGAAAGTACTTTTTATTATTTCTGAAAAATCGGAAGAAATCAGGAATAAAATAGTGATCGACTTAAACCGTGGCGGAACTTTTCTCAGAGGAGAAGGCATGTGGGATCACAACGAAAAATCAATTGTGTTTACCGTGGTAAACCGGCGTGAAATGGCCATGCTGCAGGAGTTTATTCACAGCATCGACCCAAAAGCTTTTGTAACGGTTATCAATGCTACCGAAATTCTTGGTAATGGTTTTAAATCGCTGAAAGACAAGATACAAGAATAGTGAAACAGGTCAGGGGTGGAGGTTGTACAAGTTCACCTCTACCCTATCCTGCCATCTGATCATGGCATTGAACAACCTGACTTTTTCATAGCGCCACATTTGTTCAACATAAATATCAGCGGGTAAGAGGATGCGGCTTTCGAGCAAGGCAGCCCGCTGTGTGCCGGCAAGCAAGGGTTTTTCCGGGGTATGCCAGGAGGTGCCGTCATAAAAAGCCAGGTTGGCATAGGAGCTGTCGGTAATTTGTCCGTTTTTCACTATCATGATGTCGTCACAATCCTCCTTCAAACTGGTGAGCTTGTTAATATCGGAACGATCAGCCAGCTTAAACGCATATTGAATTTCGTTGCTGTACACCAATTTCAATGAATTGATTATGGGCAACACATAGGGCAGAAGTTCCACTTCATGGATAATTTCCCCGTACACAATCCGAAGCTTGAACAAACCCGGCGAATTAATGCCCGAATCACCTGAGTTTTTGAGCCGTTGGATAGTATCGCCAATTTGTATATCCCCTCTTTTTCCAAAAAAATGCCAACGGGCGGCATCCATCCGCTGCTGATGAAAATGGAGATTCGACACTACGCCGTTTTCCACACGAATAGTCTCAAGTAAGCGGCACATATATTTTATCGATTAATTCCTGATACTCCTCCTCGCAATGACTTTGTACGGTGATTCCACCTCCACTTTTGTAAATAAAATGCCCGTCTGCTTTTTCCAGAAACCTGATCATAACAGCACTGCTCAAGTCGTTTCCATCATAAACACCCATGACACCGGTATAATATCCCCTTTGGTATTGTTCGGCCTCCCGGATTATTTCAACGGTCTTTTTTTTCGGCGCGCCGGTAATGCTGCCTGCGGGCAATAACTTCGCAAAAATATCCCCAAGGCGCGCGTGAAAATCTTTTGGCAGGTCGCCGGCAATTTGCGAGCTCATCTGTAGTATGGCATGGCGATGGGTTTGTATGCGCTCAATGGCACGAAACCGCTCTACCCGCACATTCTTGGCCACCATACTCAAGTCGTTACGTATTAAATCGACGATGGTGTAGTGCTCAGCAAGTTCTTTTTCACTGGCGAGCAGTTTACTCTCAGCTTGTGGCACGGAAGCGTCAATGGTTCCTTTCATCGGAAACGATCGGATAATACCTTGTTGAATGGTGATAAAAGTTTCAGGTGAAAAAACAACAAACTGATCTTTAAACCATAATTTATAACGGGCATGGGCAGCGAAATAGATTTCAGAAAGTGTATGCTTTGAACGAACAACCGAAGGCATGGTCAGGTTGGTAAGAAAACTGTCGCCGTAGTTCAGATGCCTCATTACAAGATCGAACGCGTGTGCGTATCGCGCAAAATTTACCGGCTCAATCCGGAAGTCGAAATCAATTAAACCGGTAGAATTTTTAATTGTGTTGCTGAATTGCGGAAAATCATAAAGCAGGACATCAGGATTAACTTCGCTAAGGGGAATAACCTGTGCCTGTGTTCCATCAAAATTTATTATAAATAAAAAAGGTATTCGCTTTTCACCCAATTCATTCATTTGCTTCAAATCGCAATTCATCTGCTCCCTCTTTTTTAAAACAAAATTAAGCTTTTATGAAGAGGAGCCACCCGGATTGCACACTATTTTGAAACCTGTAAAGGTCTGCAGGTTTTTTACAACAGCTTTGTCGTATTTTTGGCCCATGAAATTGCTGATAATCGACAATTACGATTCATTTACTTACAACCTGCTTCAGCTTGTTGAGCAGGCAGGAGTTACCGACTTTGTATTTCGAAAAAACGATCAATTGCTTACCCTTGAGCCCAACAGCTTTCAAAAAATACTTATCTCACCAGGTCCGGGTCTTGCCTCCGAAGCCGGACAACTTTTGCCCTTTTTGCATTCGGCAATTCACACAAAATCGATTTTAGGTATATGTTTGGGATATGAAGCCCTTGCCGAAGTGCTTGGGGCACAACTGAAGCAACTCAAGAAACCGCTGCATGGCATCCGTAGTCTGGGAGAAGTTACCGTTCAGCATCCCATTTTTAAAGGCTTACCCGATCAATTTTTTATTGGACATTACCACTCGTGGATAGCAGATGAACAGACCTTTCCAGACTCATTGCAGGTGATCATGAGAGATCAGGATGGCGACAACATGGCTTTCTGTCATACCGGACTACCCCTCACCGGACTACTTTTTCATCCTGAATCGGTTATGACAGATCACGGATTGCAACTCATACAAAACTGGCTTTCAATGCCTTGAAATAACTATTTATTTCTTTCGATGGTGTACAAAACAAGTTTCTCCAAAGCTGTCCGGGCCTGATTTTCAGGAAATGTTTTCAACAACGCCAACGACTTTGCTTTAAAATCATGCATTTTTTCTTCGGCATAAGCAAGTCCCCCACTTTCGTTAACCCTATCCATCAGCCAGGCGACCTTAACCTCATCGGTATTGTGGTTTTTTACAATGTTGATTATTTTGCGTTTCTCAAGAAAAGAGGCCTTGTTCAGCGTAAAAATCAAAGGCAGGGTCATTTTCTTTTCTTTGATATCAAGTCCACTGGGCTTGCCGGTGAGGTTGTTTTTCTGGAAGTCGAAAAGGTCATCTTTTATTTGAAAGGCCATGCCGGCAAGTTCACCAATTTGCCACATTTTCATCACGTTTTCGTCATTCGTGTTGGCCGAAGCTGCTCCGGCGGCAAAACAGGAGGCCAGGAGAGAAGCGGTTTTTTTACGGATTATTTCATAGTACACCTGCTCATCGATGTCTAACTTACGGGCTTTTTCGAGTTGCAACAACTCCCCTTCACTCATTTCCTTTACCGCCTCCGAAACAATTTCAAGAATAGGATAGTCTTTGGCTTTGAGTGCTACCAACATGCCGCGCGAAAGGAGGTAATCGCCAGCCAAAACAGCCATTTTGTTTTTCCATAACGCATTGATAGAAAACCTTCCCCTCCGATGGCTGGAATCGTCAACCACATCATCGTGAACGAGGGTGGCCGTGTGCAGTAACTCAATCAGTGTGGCGGCCCGATAAGTTGAATCATTCAGGTTTTCAAATAAAAGTGCACTGTACAGCACAGTAACCGGCCTGATTTGCTTGCCCTTTTCTTTGAGCAAATACCGCAAAATAACGTCCAGCAAGGGTACATTTGATTTCACCGAATCTTTAAAAACCTGTTGAAAACATTTCAATTCATGCTCAATCGGTTTTTTTATGTCGTTAAGTGTGTTCATTGGTTTTGGATAGATGGCAACGCCAATAAAAATCAAAATTAAAGCTAATTTTGCACAAAAATTAATTTATGTCAGGCATTTTATTCGATGAGCTTATTTTTGGCCCAGTTCATAGCCGCCGTTTGGGCATTTCTCTGGGAATAAACCTGCTTCCCACCGACAACAAATTCTGCAATTTCAATTGCATTTATTGCGAATGTGGCTGGAACAGGAAACCTGCCGGAAAACTAACGTTAGCTAAAAGAACAGAGTTTAAAAAGCTACTGGTTCAAAGAATTAATGAGCTGAAAGGCACACCCAACGAACCCGATGCCATCACCTTTGCCGGAAATGGAGAGCCTACCACCCACCCTGAGTTTGCCGAAATAATTCACGACACCGTTGAAGTGCGTGACTTACTGCTCCCCAAAGCCCAAATTACCGTGCTCTCAAATGCGAGCATGTTGCACTTGAAAAAAGTACGCGAAGCCCTGTTATTGGTTGATAAAAACATCCAGAAACTGGACACCGGAACCGAGGCCATGTTTCAGCTTATTAACCAACCACAAGGGAATATTACGCTGGAGCGAATCGTTAACAACCTGCTTCTGGTAAAACACAACCTGATCATTCAAACGCTTTTTGTGCGAGGAAACTACCTGGGTCACACTATCGACAACACGAGCTCTGAAGAACTTAACGCCTGGCTAAACCTGTTGCAAAGAATTCAGCCAAAATCAGTCATGTTATATCCCATCGACCGTGAAACTCCTGCCGAAGGGTTAGAGAAAATTTCGCGCCAGGAGTTGGACGTGATAGCCCAAAAGGTGATGCAATCAGGCTTAAACGTTGAGGTTTACGGATAATCTACCTCCACTCAACTACCACTCCCCGATCTTTGTTGAGTAAATCGGGCGGCACGGCTTGGGTAATTTCATTGGCCAGATTCTGCAACAAATTGGTTTTCGCAAACCGCCTGTTTACCACCAGACTGACTTCACGCAAAGGCGTTATTCCTGAAAAACGACGGACTTTATGTGCAGCGTCGTTTGTTATTTCAAGACCGGCCAACTCAGGAATCAAGGTGTAACCTCCTTCTTTGTCAATAATCTTCATCATGGTATCGAGCGATCCACCCTCAAACTCAAACGGCAACACATCAGACTTTAAATCATGAAGTTGGCACAGGTTAACTACCTGATGACGAAAACAATGCCCGTCACTTAAAAGCCACATTTCGGGCGTAGCAATATCTCCTATATTGATAATGGGCTGCGTGCTCAACGGATGCTGCATGTTGGTGTAAATCATCATCTCCTCGTAAAAAAGAGGCTGCTCAATGATGCCCGGATTGTGCAGAGGAGTAACCAGGATACCAGCATCCAACAAGTCCTTTTTTAACAATTCTTCGATACGCTCAGTAACAACCTCCTGGACTTTCAGATGCACTGCCGGATATTTCTGCTTAAAAGCTCCGGCAAAAAGAGGCAGCAAATAGGGAGAAATTGTAGGAATAATCCCCAATGTCAGATCGCCTGAAACCTCCTGTTGCATTTCCTGAACAAGCAAATCTATCTTTTCTGCCTCCTTAAGTATCCTCCTCACCTGCTCGATAATGGCAATACCAGCTTGTGTTGGAATAACCGGCTGACGGGTTCGATCGAAGATTTTAATCCCTAACTCCTCCTCTACTTTCTTAACCTGCATGCTAAGTGTGGGTTGGGTTACAAAACACTTCTCCGCTGCCGTAGCAAAATGTCGGTAGGTATCTATCGCGGCCAAATATTGCATTTGAATTAATGAAATCATGGTCATGTTTAATTAAAAATTTCATGCAAATATAGATATTTTCTATAAGCATATAAAATCATTCGATTTGACATATATGTTTTACGGACGTATATTTGCATCATCAAATAAATTAAAATAAAAAGTCATGAATAAAATAGGAATCAATAACGAAAAAGCTGAAGTGTTAAGTAAGCAATTAAACGATCTGCTGGCAAACTACCAAATTTTCTATGCCAATGTACGCGGATTTCACTGGAACATAAAGGGAGAAAAATTCTTTGAGTTGCATGTTAAATTTGAAGAACTGTATAATGATCTCATTCTTAAAATTGATGAACTCGCCGAACGCATTCTCACCTTAGGATATCGCCCTGAATACAGATACAGCGAATACATAAAAACCGCAGTAATAAAAGAAGCCGGACAAACACACAACGGAGTTGAAAATGTACAAAACCTGATTGACAGTTTTTCGATCCTGATCCAGAAACAACGTGCTTTGCTTGATTTAAGTGGCGAGGCCAACGATGAAGGAACCAACAGTTTGATGAGCGATTACATTCGCGAGCAGGAAAAACTGGTATGGATGTACTCTGCCTTTTTGAACAAATAAATTTATCACTTTAAATCAAATCAAATGTTAGAAGAAATGGAAAATGAAGTAATGTATCCAATGCCCCGTATCGGGGATGTTGCTCCTGATTTTACAGCAGTAACCACCGCAGGAACTATTAAATTCTCAGACTTTGCCCCCGACAAATGGGTGGTTATGTTCTCGCACCCTGCCGATTTTACGCCTGTTTGCACAACTGAAATGAGTGGTTTTGCTCTGAGAAAAGGCGAATTCGATGCTCTGAACACCGAACTCATGGGCTTAAGTATCGATAGCATTCACGCTCACCTGGCCTGGGTAAACAACGTAAAAGAACGCACAGGAGTGTATTTCGACTTTCCGATTATTGCCGACATCGACATGAAAGTTTCAAAACTTTATGGCATGTTGCAACCCAACGAAAGCGAAACCGCCGCTGTAAGGGCCGTATTTTTTATCGATCCGGCCAAAAAAATCCGCCTGATCATGTACTACCCGCTGAATGTTGGTCGCAATATGGATGAAATTCTCAGGGCTTTGTACGCTTTGCAAGTGGCTGATAAATACAAAGTAGCGTTGCCGCTTGATTGGAAAAAAGGCGAAAAAGTGATTGTGCCGCCACCAAAGAACCTCAAGGAAATGGAAGAAAGAAACAACATGGTGTCTGATGACAAAGTTGACTTCTATCTTGTAAAAAAGAGCCTTTAAACTTCCCGTTTTACACCCTCAAGCCGGACTGATTAAAATCGTCCGGCTTTTTTATACAGTCATTTCGCCGCGAAGCGGAATGGCCAGCATGCTTTTAACCTCTTGGGTAGTAAGTCCGGCGGCAAGCAAATACATCAATTTGGTGAGCGCTGCCTCGGTAGTCAGGTCTTTGCCGCTTATTACGCCCATTTCACGCAGTTTCAAACTTGTTTCGTATTTTCCCTGATTAACAGAACCGGCCAAACATTGCGTTACATTAACCACAATTAAACCAGCGTTAATGGCTTGTTGCAAGGCCTCCACAAACCAGGTTTCCGAAGGAGCATTGCCCGAGCCAAAGGTCTCCAGCACAATGGCTTTAACATCTTTTATGGCCAGAAACGCTTCAACGAAAGCTTTGCTGATACCGGGAAAAAGTTTCAGCACAGCCACCTGGGTATCAAGCTTCTGGTGAACTTTCAATTTTTTAAAATTCGGTTTCAGGATTACATTTTTATCGTATCTGATATAAATCCCTACATCGGCAAGAGGTGAGAGGTTTGCCGACACAAAAGCGTTGAAGTGCTCGGCATTGTATTTTGTAGTTCTGTTGGCACGCATCAGGCTATTCTCGAAATATATGCAAACTTCCGGCACTAAAGGGGTTTCATCCTCAGTGGCAGCGGCTATCTCGATAGCAGTGATAAAATTTTCTCTGCCATCGGTACGCAAAACACCCAATGGCAACTGCGACCCGGTAAAAATCACCGGTTTGTTCAGGTTTTCGAGCAAAAATGAAACGGCAGAAGCGGTATAAGCCATGGTATCGGAGCCGTGGAGCACCACAAAACCATCATACTGTTCATAATTTTTGCCAATGATGGAGGCAATTTCAATCCACACCTCCGGTTTCATGTTCGACGAATCCAAAATAGGGTCAAAACAATGAAAACCAAGCTGATAATTCATATTCTTCAGCTCGGGAATTTGCTCATTGATATTTTGAAAATCAAAAGGAACCAAGGCATTGGTAGCCGGATCGGCCATCATTCCAATGGTACCTCCGGTATAAATAATCAGAATGGAAGTCTGGGTGTTCATTTTACTTCAGTTTAAACAATTTTTTGGTATTGTAAGTAGTAATTTCGGCGATCTCCTGCAGTGGTTTACCCTTTACATCGGCCAGTTTTTGGGCAATCAGGGGAATATAACTGCTCTCGTTTCGCTTACCGCGAAAGGGAGTCGGGGTTAAATACGGGGAATCGGTTTCGAGGATCATCGCCTCCAGAGGCAACCGCGCCACCACTTGTTGCAAGCCTGCGTTTTTGAAAGTTAGCACCCCGCCAATCCCCAGCTTAAATCCCAGCTCAATAATTTTTTCGGCCTCCTCAAAACTCCCCGTAAAACAGTGAAATACACCGGTCAACAAGTCCTCCTTTTCTTCCATAACCACGCTGTACACCTCGTTAAACGAATCGCGTGTGTGGATTACAACCGGAAGGTGATGTTTTTTTGCAAGCCGCAACTGGTGACGAAAAGCTTCCGTCTGCTTTTCGGCGAATGTTTTGTCCCAATACAAGTCGATACCAATTTCACCCACGGCAATATATTTACCTGAGTCGAGTTCCGATTCAACAAAAGCCAGCTCCGATGCTACCTGATCGTCAACAGAGGTGGGATGAAGTCCCATCATAGGCAAACATTTTTCCGGAAAATCGGAGGCCAGCTTGCTCATCGACTCAAAGGTAGATCTGTCGATTGCAGGCAACAGCATGTAATTAACGCCTTGGTGTATGGCCTTTTCGATAACAGAGAACCGATCCTCCGCGAAATGATCGAGATACAAGTGGGTGTGGCTGTCGACAAACTTCATGTGGCAAAATTAAGCTAATTTTGTCATCCGAAATTTCAAGTGTATATGAAATAGCCATGATTCAGAAATCACCACTAGTAGAGAATATTTTTGTAATTATGGCGTATTCCATGTGACCGATAAAATAAAAATTAATACCACATGAAACGAATCTGTGTATTTTGCGGCTCAAGTACCGGCAACAGTGCGAGCTACCGAAAAGCAGCCATTGATCTGGCGAACTTTTTATCTGATAACAAGCTGGGGTTGGTTTATGGAGGCGCTAAGGTTGGCCTGATGAAAATTTTAGCCGACACTTTGCTTGAAAAAAACGGCGAGGTAATCGGGGTAATGCCTCAACTGCTCATCAACAAAGAAGTAGCACATGACGGGCTTTCACATTTCGTGGTAGTAGATAGCATGGCCGAACGAAAAGCCAGCATGCTGGAACTTTCCGATGCTTTTATTGCGCTTCCGGGAGGATTTGGAACCTTGGATGAATTGTCGGAGATACTTACTTACAACCAACTTCACATCACAGATAAGCCCATGGGGTTGCTCAACGTAGACGGGTATTTTGATCGATTGCTTGACTTTATTGATCATGGCGTAGAAGCAGGTTTTATCAGACCCGAACACCGGCAAAACTTGATAGTGTCCAACTCAATCGAAGATCTGATGATTCACATGGAAAACTACCGACCCGTTGAAATGGGAAAGTGGATTGAAGCGATACGGGAAGAAAGCAACAACAAAAAAAAGAATTCATGATTGTAATTGGGATTACCGGCACACTTGGCGCAGGCAAAGGTACATTGGTTGAGTATTTGACCAACGAAAAGGGGTTTGTACATTATTCGGTACGTTCTTATCTGATTCATGAAATCGAACGCCGGGGTTTGATACCCAATCGGGATACCATGACACAGATAGCCAACGAATTACGCGCACAACATTCGCCGGCTTTTATCATCGAAGAGCTGTACGCGGAGGCCATCAAACAAGAAAAAAACGCTGTGATTGAAAGCATAAGGACACCCGGCGAAATTGACTTTCTTAAAAAACAAGGGAAATTTATTCTGGTAGCCGTTGACGCCGACCCTGAAATCAGGTATAAAAGAATCTCCCTCAGAGCCTCCGAAACGGATCACATAAGCTATGAAACGTTTTTGTCGAACGAAAAACGCGAGTTTACCACCACCGACCCCAATAAGCAGAACCTGAGTAAATGTATTTCGATGGCCGACATCGTGATCAACAATAACCAAAACGTAGAGGCACTATACCAAGCCTTCAACAAGGTGGTGCGTGAAAAAGGAATTCAACTTTAATCTCACTTACTCAAGTTTCGCAAGTAATTTTTCAAGCTCTTATAGCTGTGAGTCAATAAAATATCATTTAAATTTGACCTTCGTGACATAGCTTCGTGACATAGCTAATAAGTTGT
>DJVY01000041.1 GCA_002440885.1 Bacteroidales bacterium UBA6244 | reverse complement strand
CTTAAGCCGGTTGAAGAGGAAGAACTGCGCGTCACGCTCGAAAAAATCAGACAGTACAGGGAGGGAAATGACATAAAAATGAAACTTGAACTCTTGCTTGGTAACCTGCGTCGCGTAGATAAAGTTGCCCTTCCATCTTTTCAGGGGATTGAGTTTGTGCGACTTGATGACATCATCAGATGCGAGTCGGACAATAACTACACGATGTTTTATCTGACGGGGGGCACAAAGATTCTGGTCTCAAAAACTCTGCGTGAGTATGAGGATATGCTTGAAGCCAGAGGCTTTTTCAGAACCCATAAATCGCACATAATCAATTTGAAATACCTGAAAAAATACATCAAGGGTGAAGGTGGTTCGGTCATCCTCGATGATGGTTCGGAAGTTTTGGTCTCACGTCGGCGGAAGGAGGACTTTTTGCGCATGCTCACACAAATCTAGTTGCCATAGCTTTAGAAATTGTATTTCAGTCGGACGTAATACAACTGACCGTAACCCCCGAATTCATCGCCGGCTTCTCCAACAAAAATTTGTCCCATCACAAAAAAGCTCAGGTTTTGGGTTAAACTAAAGTTGACGTTAGGCCCGACATACGCGGATTTGTCCAGCGGATTGACAATGGTGTTGATGTTGGCTTTTATCAGCGGTGTGATAGGGTAGGCGATTTCGGCGAAAAAATCAAACTTTGACAGGGTAAGTGTTTTTGCCGACATCTGTCCGATAAGCAGCGAAGCACCTTGTCCGGCTGGCCCGCTTGTTCCGCCGCTGTTGTAAATAGCAGAAACATGAAAATACAGACTGTTCGGCAGCGTGTAATTTGCCCCAATAGAGGCTATTAAAATTCCGGTTGTGTCAGAGAAGTGTTCGCTGTCGCGGAAATAGGTGGCTTCTCCTGTAAACCCCGCTCCTTCAATCTGCCCCGACCATCCCATTCCGGCCACGATGTCGGTAGTCATAACGCCTCCGAAAAACTGAAAATCGTAGTTCCAACGGTTAAACCGATACATGAGTGCCGCGGTAATCTCATCGTTGTGATCAATCTTTGCCGCCAGGTTGAGCGACGAGAAATTGCCGGTGAAATACTGCAACAGCACGGCATCACTTCCCGGACGTTCAACGTAGTCGAAATCAAGGTAGTTGAAGGCATTAAAGATGTCGTTGGGAGTCCAAACGGTATTGATTCCCCAGTTAATGCGCTGTCGTCCTACGGTAGCCTCAAACTTTCCTTTTGTCCAGCTGGCATAAAACCGGTCGAAGTTGGTGTATAACACGTAGGAGCTATCGCTGGCCCAATCGAAGGTCATGTTTAAGTAGCCCGGATCGGTGGTGAGTAAATCTTTGTAAACAGGATAGGATTCTGCCAGCAATGGGCCGTAAACAAAATTGTTGCGCATGCCCGCATGAAACTGTAAGGTCTTGGTGGGGTAATAGCTGAAATTAAACCGGTTGTAAATCCCCGACATGTTTTGCCATACCGCGCTGTTGGGAGGGGCCATGGTTGTGTTTAGAAATTCCAGAAAACCGGATGTTTCGATTTTTTTCTGGGCAACAGAACTAAAAGAGGAAAGGAGTAATCCTAAAAGTATGGCTATCAGAAGTGTTTTTTTCATAATAAACTTTTTTCGTTTTTATGAGTTAAATCCTAATCGTAATTTGATCAATGCAAAATGAGAAATAGCAAAGTGCAAATGGCAAAATTTGGAGCTATGTCTATTTTTTCTTCGTCCTCTGTGCTAGATTTTATTTTGCTGTTACGATTGATTTTGCAGTAATATTTGCAAGTTCCTGCGATTCTTTACACAGAAATCCAAGGAGGTTTTCTTCGTTCGATACCATGTTTGACGCAGCTATTAATTTTATCCAATAGTGAGCTTCTCTCATTTCTTTGAGAACGATTTGCATTTTATGAATGAAGTCTGCCTTGCTTTCACCTGCTCTTGCTTCTTCATAGTTAGCTCCGGTAGAAGTCCCGGCACGAAACAGTTGCCCATAAATATGGCGTCCTGAATAGGTCTTGCAAAGCTGATTTTCCAGCTTGATAATTCTTACGGCAAATCCTAAGAATCGTTCCGAAAGACCATCCGAAAAACTACTCATAATTTTTAAATTTTTCGTGATATCTATGAAATCTTGAACTGTAATAAATGTGTCGTCATTTGCACTTTGCAATTTTAAACTTTAAATTTTTCATTTTTCATTTTTCATTTTTCATTTTAACTTTTACATTTTTAATAAACAACTTTCCCATCATCAATAGTCACAATCCTCCGTGCCTTATCCATTACTCGTTTGTCGTGGGTGCTGAAAATGAAGGTCATATTTTCGGTTTTATTCAAATCAGCCATCATATTCAACAATTCTTCGGTAGCATGTGAGTCAAGGTTGGCGGTGGGTTCGTCGGCCAAAATAAACTTTGGGCGTGAGGCAAGTGCCCGCGCCACGGCCACACGTTGCTGTTGTCCGCCCGAAAGTTCGCCGGGGCGGAAGTTTTCCTTTCCTTCAAGGCCTACCTTTTTGATGAGCTTCATGGCCACCTCATGGCGTTGTAGCTTTTTTAATCCTTGCAGTTCCATGATAAAGGCAATGTTCTCCAACGCCGTAAGCACCGGGATAAGGTTGTACGACTGAAAAACAAAGCCGATATGATGCAACCTGAAATCGATCAGTTGTCTGGAGGTGAGGTTTTTGATGTTCATCCCTCCAATAAAAATATCGCCTTCAGTAGGGGTGTCCAGCCCCCCAAGCAGATTGAGCAGCGTGGTTTTTCCTGACCCGGATGGCCCAACGATGGCCGTAAATTCTCCTTCTTTTATTGAAAGATTTATTCCGTTCACAGCTTTAACCGGCACACTGGTGTCGGTATAGGTTTTATGCAGGTTGTGTATTTCGATGATACTCATAATGTATGAATTGATTAATTAATTTCACGAATGGCTTCTACAGGGTTTAGTTTTAATGCTTTAATGCTTGCCGGGATGCTCGATAGCAGGGAGGTAATTCCGATAAGCAGGACGCTTGCCACATAAAATGACTCATTTACACGGAAGTATACCGTGCTGGCATATCCAATATACGACATCCCGCTGCCCATCGCCCCGAGGTCTAGACCGTGTTGGGCGTAAAAGGAAACGATCAGGTAGCTGAGGAGCAGACCAATTATACCGCCGGTAACCGACAGAAAAAACGTCTCCAGCATGATCATTAAGAAAACACGTCCTTTCGTCATGCCTATGGCCATGAGCATGCCTATTTCGCGCTTGCGTTCGAGGATGGCCATAGTCATGGTGTTGATGATGGCAAAAGATAAGGCGATGAGAATGATAACCAGGAACATATAGGAAAAGAAGGTCATCATTTCGATCATCGACTTGAGGAGTGGTTCTACCATGTCCCAGGTTTTGATGTCGATCTTCTGGTTTTTTATCTGCGATGAAAACTGATCCGATAAGGTCTGAAACACTTCCTGCGTGGCCTGGTTATCGTGCAGCGCAATGGCCATCTCATGCACCTGATTGGTTAAACCCAGCATCGGACCTAAATCCTTAGCCCGCACAAATACATGGGTTTCATCGAAGAGGTTGTTGCTGGTTTGATAGATGCCTGATACCAGAAACGCGCCGTAGGTAATGGTTCCGGAGCTATCGGCAAGGGTGACGATGAGTTTATCGTTGATCTTTAACCCCAGCTTGTCGCTTAACTTTTTTCCAATCACAACAGGAATTCTCTGCTGGTTGTTGAGGTAAGCCCCCAAAGTTATCGATTTGCTTATCTGGCTCACTTTTTCTTCTTCTTCCGGGTCAACACCGGCAATGGTTACTCCGGCTGAAGCTGCTGCCGTGCTGGCCATGGCTGCGCAAATAATTCGCTGGCTAACTCCTTTAACCTGTGGTAGTTCTCTTATTGCTTCAAGGTATTGCTCCGGCTGTGAGATGGCATAAATAATGTCGTTGTTGAGTAAAAAGTCGGGGTTGTGCAGCTGTATATTGGAAATCTCGTTATCGATAGCCGCATTTACCCGCTGATCCATCATGCCTTCCATAAAGCCATCCGAAAGCACCGCGCCTAAAATCCCAATCGCGACCGCTGCAATAATGACCAGACTCCTTAATTTGTTACGCCAAAGATTTCTCCAGCTAATTCCTGTTATCATAGTGCTAAATTTATTGCCTCAAGGCATTTAAAACGTTGAACCTGAAGATGTAGATGATCGGATAAAGGGCTGATAGCATGGCCAGTAGCAAAACCACCAGCGACTGACCGATAAAGATGGTTTTGTCTATCGAAAAGGTGATAACCGGCTCTATGTTAAAGCTTTCATACATAGCAGCCATCTCTCCCGACAACGGAATGGGGTTGATGTATAAATAATATAAGATCGGGGTGGTGATGATTAACCCGGTAGTGATGCCAAGAATGGCAATGAGTCCCGATTCGAAAATGCTCATGGCTACAAGTTTGTGGCGTTGCATCCCAACCGAAATCATTACGGCAAACTGCCTGCGGCGCTCAACGGTCATCATGAGAACCGTGCTGAAAATACCAAAAGCAACAATGATGTACAAAATCATTAGCATCACCAAGCCTGAAACATTATCCAGTTCAATGCTTTGCAACATGTCGCTAAGCATGGTTTTCCAGCTTATTATTTCGTAGTGGTCGCCGAGTGTCGATTGCAGGTTTGCGAGTACCCGGTCCTCATCGTTATTTTGGGTATAAACGGAGATACTGGTCAGCAGACCGGGACGATAGGGGAAAATCAAATGCTGCATGGCTTCCAGATTGATGTATACGAGTAAATCGTTCATTTGTGGCGACACAAAATGAGCAATTCCTGTGACAGGAAAAATGCCGACAGCCGTGGTTCCTTCGTATCCCTGACCCAAAACAACCAGACTGTCGCCGACACCAATGGCCAGATACTCACTGATTTTTTCGCCCAGCACCACCCCAACCTGATTGGGCTGCAGGTACTTTCCTTCGATGATGCGTTTTGACAGTTGCATCTGTCGGTCTTCAGCAGCCGGATCAATGCCTGTGAGTTGGACGCCTTTGGTTTTGTCGCCATACGAAGCTAGTACAAAGCTCTCTAAATGAGGAAGAATGCCCGTTACCCCTGCTTGAGACTGTATTGTCTCTATGAGTGCAGGATCGTTGAAAAAAGCGTGATCGATGGTTCGGTTTTCCCAGAAACCGGTATCGTGCACTTGCATGTTGCCTACATCATTTACCCCTGCTTTTATCATGGTTTCGTACGACCCGAATTGCATCGACCGCATAAATAGCGCCAAAACAAGTGACAAAACAACAGAGGCAGAAGTGATGATCGTCCGGCGTTTGTTGCGCCAGAGATTTCGCCAGGCCATGATGAATAAAATTTTCATTTATCGTAGGTTTGGTTTTGTTATAATTTTAAAATCAACACATTACCTTGGTCTTAGGCGCTTGATGTTTTGTATGGAGAAAAAATCGGTGTCGATGCCTTTTACATCAAACTCCTGGTAATTGATGTCCATCACTGTGCTGTTTCCTTTTTTGTTTTGCGGAATCATCACGAGATGGGTAGGGATTTCTCTGTTGCCCATTTGCTTAATATCCGAGGCGGTTTCTGTTTTTATGAGATTTTGGTCGGTGTCGTAATACTCTACTTTTAGACCGAAATATTTCGTTTTGGCGATCCACATTTTAATCTTGCCCCATACCACTGGCGCTTCAGGTTTGGGATCAAGGAGGATGATCACACAATCGTATCCTTCAATGGTTTCGCTGCCAGCGAAAGTGTGTGTATAGTCGGTTACCATTGAGTTTTCTTTCATCAGGTCGTTGTTGGTAAAGTCCGATCCCATCCACGACTGCATCATCATCGAAGGCGGGATTTTTATCATGCGGTTTACCGAAGGCATATAGTTCCACATGTCTTTTTCGGCTTTCAGGAAAACCTGTCCTTTGTCCTCGGCGGGCGAAGTGATGTAGGTGATGTAGTAATCTTGTCCCAACGACCAGTTTTGCATCGAAATGGTTCTCGACCACGTAGGACGGGTGATGGTCATGGTCATGTCGCTGATACTCGATTGTCCCAGGAACAGGTCGTGCGATTTTTGAACATACGCTTTGGCGGTGATGTCCTGCGCAGCTATAGGACTCGGAGACGAAAAAATCAGGAGCGCGAGCGCGGAAAAGATCAGGTGTTGGATTAGGAAAGATCGGTTTTTCATTTATACAAGTTTTTGAATGATAATTTCTTTAATGGTTTGAAGGGGATAGAGGTCTGGGTTGACGAGGTAATTCAGGCTGATGCCGTCGAGTACCGAACCGAGAAATAGCGCCTGCGCGGCCGGATCAGCAACTCCCTGATCGGTATAATAACCGGTGAGCATGTCAACCACAGGCAAAATTGCCTCCTGCAAATGGGGTTCAGCCATTTTCATCACGGCAGGGTGCAGCACGATCGAAAAATATAGTTTCCAGTACGAAACATGGTTTTCAAGGAGCGAAAACGTGCGCTCAATGTATTGAATGATCTCCGGCTTGGTCATGGTTTTTCCGTTTAGCTCAGGAGCGAGCGTAGTAAATTTCCGGAGGCCATCCATCACAATAGCCAGGATAAGCGACTCTTTGTTCTCGAAGTAGTTGTAAATAAGACCTTTGCTTATTCCGGCATGTTGGGCTATCAGCGCGATGGAAGCCGTTTCGATGCTGTGTTTCGCAAACATTTCCAGTCCGGCCTGCATAATAGCCGATCTCCTGCTTTCGCGGATGTCTTCGTATTGTTGTTCGGTTCTTGGCGACATAGTGTTACTAAATAATGTATAATCTACCCTTCACTTTTTTTGATTGAACGGTCGGTCAAAAATAGTAACTCATTTTGAAAAAGTCAAGTGTGGGGCTGTTTTATTCGGGTCTGGGATTGTTATTTTTTTTCAACTCCATTTTAACCCGTTGTATAGCAAAAAAATATCTAAATATTATTCCTATTTGCCCCACGGCAGGTTCATTAACTCAATAATGTTCCCTACCGTGTCATTGTTTGAATGCCTCAGTAGCGAGAATGCAAGTACAAAATACTTTTCCTCCGGATTTCCAGACGCATCCCATTCAATTTCGCAGTTATAGGCAAATTGTGGGGTCACTATTTTTATACATATTTCAAGTTGAACTTGAAATATGTATAAAAATAGTTTATATTTGCCACATGTTAATCAAAAGGGAAATACAAGAGGAACTACAAAATATGATGGTCAAGTACCCGGTGGTAACCCTTATCGGACCCAGGCAATCCGGAAAAACCACTTTAACCCGTATGACTTACCCCGAATATCATTACTGCAATCTGGAAAATCCTGAAATCAGGCAATTGGCAGAACGTGATCCCAATGCCTTCTTCAGTCGTTTTTCCCCACCCTTGATTATCGATGAAGTACAGCGAGTGCCGGGGTTACTATCCTATATACAGGTGATGGTGGATGAAGAACGGAAAAAGGGGATGTTTCTGCTTACCGGAAGTCATCAAATGGCATTGGGTGAGGCTATCACCCAATCTCTGGCTGGGCGAACGGCACTGCTTCGGTTGTTACCTTTTTCCATCAGGGAACTCCATTCGGCAGATATCAATCCTGACAGAGATGAATTGATATTTACAGGATTCCTGCCCCGGATTTACGACAGCCAACTTGAGCCCGTCAAGGCGTACAGAAATTATTTTCAAACTTATGTAGAACGAGATTTAAGGCAATTATTACAAATAAAAAATCTCTCACATTTTGAACAATTTGTCCGTTTACTGGCAGGTAGGGTTGGTCAGTTGCTGAACCTGCATTCTATTTCTGGCGATCTGGGTGTTTCTTCAACTACACTGGCAGAGTGGTTATCTGTTCTCGAAGCTTCATTCCTGGTATTTCGCCTGTATCCTTATTATGAGAATTTCGGAAAACGTATCGTAAAAACACCCAAATTGTATTTTACCGATGTGGGATTGGCCAGTTATTTATTGGGTATCGAATCTCCTGAACAAGTGGGGAGAGACCCTTTGCTGGGCGGTCTTTTTGAAAACATGGTCGTGATGGAGGCAGTAAAAACCCGCTTAAATAGAGGATTTGACCCTAAGCTGTATTACTTTAGGGACAATAACAAGAATGAAGTGGATTTGGTATTCGAGAAACAAAGAAAACTCATCCCCATTGAGATTAAAGCAGCTATGACCTTCAATGAACACTTTTTGAAAGGAATAAAACACTTCCAAAAAGTCAGTGAAAAAGCACAAAAGGGAGTGTTGATATATGCCGGCGAACTTCAATTTGAAAATGAATTGGCGAAAGTCATTCACTTTTCCGGGATTTACCAGGTATTTGTATAATATACATTCCGCTTTTTTTGATTGAACGGTCGGTCAAAAATAGTAACTCATGTTGAAAAAGTCAAGTGTGGGGTAAAACAATTTTATCCCTGGGCAAGATATCCGGACTCCATTTGTAGGCATTTATCCGAAATCCAATGGTGTTTTAGACTTTTTTGGTCTGTTTTCCAATGGTGTTTTGGGTAAAAATGTCTAAAAACCAAGGGTGTTTAAGAAATTTGCTATCATATCAACATGCACGCTAGACTCAAATTTGATGAGTGAACCATGTTTTCATCACTGTAAGCTTGATGTCTGTAATTGTCGGCTGCCTTGATACACAAATGATTTAACACAACAGGTCGTACTTAGACATAGCGAATACCTTTAGTATCTACTTGGATATTAAGGTTGCGAGGTAGTTTGGTGATTAAAAGTGAAATAATGTCTTGTCACAAAAAACGGTTATCCGAGAATTTTTTTGCTTCTTTTGGCTCTGCATCCAGCCAGCCCGTTTTGGCTTCCGGGTAATGGTCAAATAGCGGAATATAGGGCTTGATGTCGAGCAGGGGTGTTTGGTCGAGCATATCAACATTTTCGATGGTGAGGATGTTTTTTTTGATTTCGATAAGTTTCACAATCGAAAGACCAATGGCGTTTGGTCGTTTGGGTGCTCTGGTGGCAAACACACCATGCTGAAAATGATCGAGAAAGGGAGTAACTTTTAGTTGGTATCCCTGAGATTGATGCAGGTGGTAGATCAGGATCAGGTGCGAAAATCCATCCAAATCAAGGAGACCATCTTCAAACTCTTTGATAAGCTCGATGCTTCCCCGGATGCCTTCACCAAACTTGGGTTGTATGGGCATTCCTTCTTTTGTGGTGAAGGGTGTGTGTATTTTCCCGATCGGTTCAAAGCATGCTTTCATGATTTTATTTTTAAGATAGAAGGTCAAAAATAAGACATCCTGATCAAAACCTTGACAGATACATTCACTTTTTTTAGACATATTACCCCAATTTCATATCTTTGCCTCCGAACAATTGCAAAAGCCTTGAAGTATGCGCATAGAATATGTAGTTTTGGTTAATCAGGATGACAGGTCGTTAGGAACTCTTGAAAAAATGGAGGCACACGAGCGTGGCGTGCTGCATCGAGCTTTTTCGGTTTTTGTTTTTAATTCGAAAGGAGAGCTCATGCTCCAGCAGCGGGCGCTGGACAAATACCATTCTCCTGGTCTGTGGTCGAATACAGTGTGCAGTCATCCACGTGCTGACGAAACACCGCTTCAGGGTGCTAATCGGCGCATGCAGGAGGAAATGGGTTTCGGCTGTGGGCTGGAAAAAGCATTTTCCTTTATTTACAAATCTGATGTGGGCGACGGGCTTACGGAACATGAATTCGATCATGTGTTTTTTGGCTTTTGTGACACCTTGCCACGGATTAATGAAGAAGAGGTGGCCGACTGGAAATACATGAGCATGGATGACGTGGAAGCTGACATAAAAGCACATCCTGAGCTTTATACAGTTTGGTTTAAGATCGCTCTCAAACAAGTGCGCAAACACCTAAGCAGCAGGGATCAACTCTGATTTGTTTTTACAATAACCACCGTGTCATCCGTGTCGGGGATGTGAATCGGTGTTACCTTAAATTCGTTACAAAATTCATCTACGGCTTTAACTATTCCGGGCCAATCGGGGTTGTAGTCGTGCACGAAAATTACGCCTCCTGCTAAAAGTCGCGGATAGAAGAACGCTAAACCTTCTCTTGTTGGCAGGTATAAATCTACGTCCATGTTAACCAAAGCAAATTGCTTCTCTGCAACCTGATTTTTGGTTTTGGAGAAATTGCCAGGATGAAAGATGAACTTCTCGGCCTGTAATCGTTTACGTACTTGTTCAACAGAGGTGTCGGCAAAGTGAAGTGGAGTATATCCTGCAGCTTTGCCTGTTTCCGTTTTAAGGTCCTCATCCTGAAAGCCACTAAAGGTGTCGAAAAGATGGAAAACACGTGATTTGTCCATCAGGTGTAGGACTTCGGCAGAATCGCCTTTGTATACCCCTAATTCAGCAAAGTCACCGCTGACTTCTTGTTTTTTTAGTCGTTCAACCTGAAACCACCAGGAAAAAAACCGAATGCTGTCTTTGTACTTTGCCTCAGCCCGCCTCAGATCTTCCGGAATTTCTTTATTCTTCACGGCTTTTTTCCACAGCCGGGGCTGATAAGTCTTGCCGAAAAAACTTTCGTAGACATAGTATAGGGCATAAAGGAGGAGGGCTGCCAGGAGAATGAGTTGGAGGATGTTGATGAAGCTGGAAGCTGGAAGCTGGAAGACGGAAGTCAGAAGACGGAAGTCGGAAGCGGGAAGCGGGAAACTGGACGTTGGGAGTCGGAAGCGGGAAGTCAGAAGTTGGAAGTCGGAAGTCCGTAGCATGAAGACCAAAGTGTGGATAATTAGATTTTGCAAGATCATTTTATTTTGTCTTTAAAGGCGATCATTTGGTTCATTAGGTTGAAAGCAAATTCATAGTGGATGAGGAATTCATCCTCTGAAATATAGTTCCTTGTTTTGGCTTTGTATAAGCATGTAACTACCTCTGCCAAAGAACGAATCGAGTATCCCAGAAACCTTCTAAACTCCGGATTGGATTGGCCTATAGATCCTTCAGAAATATTAAGTGCAATTGAATCAGCTGCCCTTCTGATCTGCGAAGACAAACCATACATTTCCTCTTTTGGAAATCCCAAGGTTAGTGAATAAATCTCCTCCCCAAACGTCATCGATTGCTGCCAGATTTTCAAATTTTCGAACTTAAAACCCATAATAATCTATTATATTAATATCTTCTCTCTTTTCCCGCTCCCAGCGTCCAGTTTCCCGCTCCCAGCTTTCCGCTTCCGGTTTCCAGTTTCCTGCTTCAAACCACCTCCGCCACAACAAAAGTACTCCCGCCAACGTAAACAACGTCGTTTCCTCCGGCATTATTCATGGCGGCATTATAGGCCTGTCTGACAGAATGGTAGCTTTTACCGTTGAGTCCGGCCTTGAAGGCTTCTTCCTGTAATTGGTTTTCATCGCGGCCGCGTGGTATGTCGGGCTTGCAGAAATAATAGGTTGCGTTTTTGGGTAGTAATTGTAGTATCGTAAAAGCCTCTTTGTCGTTTACCATACCAAAGACCATATGCAATTTTTCGTACCTGAGTGTGGCCAGCTGACCGACGACCATTTTAATTCCATCTGAATTGTGGGCGGTGTCGGCAATGGTTAGCGGATTTTTGTGCAAGATTTGCCACCTCCCTTGTAGTCCGGTGTTGACAATCACATTTTCGATTCCGGCTCGGATTTGTTCGGGGTCGGCGGCAAGGATTTCCTGTTTTCTCAATACGGCCAGCGATTGACTCACGGTGACCATGTTTTCGATTTGGTAATTTCCCAGCAGTGGCAGGTCGACAGAATCTAAAAACAATTGATTTTCAATCCATATATCACAAGTTTGCTTGAAGGTGTCAGCGGTTTGCATTTTGCGCAGGTCTACGCGATCTTCTGCAAAATACAGCTCTGAACCGGATTGCATGGCTTTTTGTTTAAACACGTCATCGGTTTGGGGCTGTCGTTTTCCAACAACAACTGGAATCCCGGGTTTGATAATGCCGGCTTTTTCGAAGGCAATTTTTTCGAGGGTATCTCCAAGAAATTGGGTGTGATCGAAGCCGATGTTGGTGATGACGGTAAGCACAGGGTTACAGCGGTTGGTG
This sequence comes from Bacteroidales bacterium UBA6244, assembly GCA_002440885.1. Classification (GTDB taxonomy): domain Bacteria; phylum Bacteroidota; class Bacteroidia; order Bacteroidales; family F082; genus UBA6244. Next base: position 9,563 of record DJVY01000041.1, on the reverse strand, counting down.
GAGTCGAGCCGCCCACCCATCCCGGTTTCCAGCACCACGAAGTCGACTTTTTCATGAGCGAAATGATGGTAAGCCATCGCCACGGTCATTTCAAAAAAGGACGACTGGATGTGGCCAAAAATCGGTTGGAACTGATCGATGAAGTTCACTACCTGCGCTTCGGAAATCATCTCTCCGTTTATTTTTATCCTTTCCCTGAAGTCTTTCAGGTGAGGGCTTGTATAGAGTCCGGTTTTGTATCCTGCCTCCTGTAAGATGCTGGCCAACAGGTGCGACACGCTTCCTTTTCCGTTTGTGCCGGCGATATGAATGGCTTTAAACTTACGTTCAGGATGACCGAGGGCTTCTAAAAGGGCATCGGTGTTGTCGAGGTTGGCCTTGTAAGCCGCCTGACCAATTCGTTGATACATGGGCAGCTGGTCGTAAAGCCATTGAAGTGTTTCTTTGTATGTCATGAACTTAACCGTGGAGGTTGGTCTATTTCATTATAATAAAGTTGTAAGTAATGGTTCCGCGTTGCAGCTCGGCAGCTTCCTGATCGCGTGTGAAAGTGGAATTGAGCGCGGCATCCACGGCGGTTTGCCTTAAAGCAGCATCGAGAATGGTAGTTCCTTTTGGGTTTACCTGTGCCTTTTTCACATTTCCTTCCCGGTCAACCCAGATTGAGACTACCACAGAGCCTTGTTCGGTAACTCTGGTAGAGGGTGTTTCAAGGTGTACGCTGCCGCGTCCGCCCAGGAAAAAGGAAGGTCCGTTGCCCTGACCTCCTCTGCCGTCGTATTTCTCACTTTCTTTGTCGCCGTGTGGTTTGCCTTGATCTCCTGGACCATCGGTAATGCCCTGACTGCTTCCGGTATCGGTGTTGGCACTTCCTTTGTAAAGGGCACGGGTGTTTACTGTTGGTTTGGGTTCTTCTACCACCACCACCTCTGCTTCAGGTTCGGCGACAGCAACAATCGTATCGCGCGGCATTTCTTCTGGTTTGGGATCTGGTTTTTCCTCTGGCACAGGCTCAGGATCAGGTTCCGGCTCTTTAACCGGTTCTTTCACGTCTTCTTCAATGATTTCCTTTTTTTCTTCAATTACAGGTGCTTCTTCAAAATCCTGACTGATGATTTCTTCTTCTGTAATCTCCGGCTCGGGTTGGGGTGGAGGAGGGGTTTCCACGGCTTGTGCCGGCACAGGTTCAGCCTGCGGCGGCGGGGTGTCTTCCTGTATTTGGCCGTAGCCGCGATCGTTGTAACCCAGATTTACTTCCACACCTTCCTCACCGGGCAAAGGCAAAGGCGTGCGTAAGGCAATAAAAAGCAGCGCCAGTACCATCATCACGTGGACGAGAATAGTGCCTGCAATGGCTTTACGTTTGTCTTTATCCAGTTTTTTTGCCATATCAGTTAAATCAGCGTTTTGGTGAGGTGGCTAGTATGACTTTGTGTTGTGTGTCGTTTTTTTGGTTGATGCTGTTTACGGCGTCTATCACCACCACAATGTCCTGTACGGGAATGGTTTTGTCGGAACGTAGAACCACCGAAGCGGCTTGTTCATTCCTGATCAGGCTGAAAAGCACGTTTTCCAGGTTGGTCGGATCAACTTTCCTTTCTTCTACATAGATATTCCGCTCTTTGTTGATATAAACCGTTACACTCTGTTTCGACATGGTTTTGCTCTGACTGCTCGGCAAAAGGAGTTTGATGGCGTTGGGAGCCACCAGTGTTGAGGTAAGCATGAAAAAAATCAACAGCAGGAATACGATGTCCGACATGGACGACATGCTGAAGTTTGTATCGCGTTTGTTCCGCATTTGTATAGCCATAGCAATACCTTTCTAATTATTTTGCCGGTTCGTTGAGTACATCCATAAATTCGGTGGCCGAAATTTCGAGCGCGTAGACAACCGATTGAACCCTCGAAACCAGTATGTTATAAAATATATAAGCGGCAATTCCCACAATTAACCCACCTACTGTGGTGATCATGGCCTGGTAAATTCCTTGCGACAGCAACTCAATGTTGATGTTGTTGCCGGCCATCGACATATCGTAAAACGCACGAATCATGCCAATTACAGTTCCAAGAAATCCCAACATCGGGGCAGCTCCTGCAATGGTAGCCAGTCCGGCCACGTTGCGTTCAAGTTTGGAAACTTCCAGCTTACCTGAATTCTCAATGGCGGTGTTGATGTCGTTGAGCGGACGTCCGATTCGTGATAACCCCTTACTAATCATTCGTCCTATAGGCGAATTGTTGGTTAAACACAAGGCTTGCGCCGATTCAAGTTTGCCATCATGAATAAAATTCCGGATGTTGTTCATGAAACTTTTGTCTTGTTTCCGTGCTTTGCTGATGACAAACATGCGCTCGAAAAAGATATAAAAAGCAATGACCGACAATATGCCGAGTACGATCATAATCACTCCGCCTTTCATCACCAAATCGAAGATAGGAAGGGTGATTTCACCTTCGCCACCAATCACCGCGGCTGTTTCCTGAATCTGCAAAATAATTCCTTTAATCATAGGTTTGATTTCTGAATAAAAATGTAAAATTAGTGCTATTCAACTTTCCTTCCGGGCGTAATCTGCTATTTTGTAAACATACGCCTGTTAATACAAACTCCTTTTTATCGGGGTTAGTATGTTTGGGGATAAAAAATTAGGTGGGAAAGGGTGACTAAGAGACTAAGAGACTAAGTGACGAAGTCAATCGGTGGAGAATGAAAAATGCAAAAGTAAAAATGAAAAAGTAACATCTCGAAAGTGACGGGAGTCTAGCCAAAGCCAAAGCCAAAGCCAAAGCCAATGCCAAAGCCAACTAGACAATAGCCCAACAAAATCAAATAAGAAGTGTAATTTTATCCTCAATTAATCGTCTGGTAGATATGACAGCAGAAGAATTTACACATCGCCTGTTTCCTGTAAAAGAAAAGCTCTTTCGCTTTGCTTATCGCTTGCTTGGCAACAAGGACGATGCGCTTGACGCTGTTCAGGATGTGTACTTAAAAATGTGGCAGATTCGTTCTCAACTTATTGAAATAAAAAGCATTGAGGCTATGATGATGACCAGCACACGAAACTTGTGTCTGGACAGATTGAAACGGAAAAGCAATAAGTTCGAAACCCTCGATGAGAATTACAGCAAAAGGAATCCTGATAACCAACAACCGAATCTCGAGCATGCCGACTTGCTCCATTGGGTTAAAAAGGAGATGGAATTGCTACCTGAACAACAGAAATCACTGCTTTTTTTGCGTGATATGGAACAACTTAATTTCGAGGAAATTGCCGAAATAACCGGTTTCGACTTGAACTATATCAGGGTGAACCTGTCGCGTGCCCGAAAGAGAATCAGAGAAAGAATTCAGGAAATGACTGAATTTGAAATGAGTAGAAATCCGGGAGGGTAAGTAAAAAATGGTGAATGGAATGCATAAAGTACGATACAATAAAGGAGTTTGAAAACATATAAATTAATGACAATGAATGCCTTGGAAATAGCACAGTTGATTGAAAGATACTATGACGGGATGAGCACGGCAGAGGAGGAAAACCGTTTGTATTTTCACCTGCTGAACAGCCCTGATGGAGATAAATATCCTGAGGTGTTGAAGCAAATGCGTGCCATGCGCCGGATAAATGCTGATGTGGAGGGGGGTGAAGAGCTGGAGGAAAGATTGTTGTCGGTAATTGGCTCTTTCCAAGCCGAAAAGAAGAAAGCAATCTGGTCGCCTTACCGTTGGGCTGGAATTGCGGCAGCTGTGGTGTTGTTTTTTGCCTTGTGGATTGGCAGTGAACTAGTTAAACCTACGCCTGTGTATGGTACCATTACCGATCCGGTGAAAGCTTTCAACGAAACCAATAAAATACTGGGACGTGTTTCAACGGAAATGAACAAGGGGCTAGATCCTGTGCAGCAAACATCGGAGAAAATGATTAACGGTGTGGCAAAAGTGGGTAACAACATTAACAAAGCCGATAAATCGCAACAGGTAGATAGAGCCTCACAATATTTAAAATCATTTACCCGGGTCTATGTCAATTTGGGGAAGTAATAGTAAATCAGTTAAACTTAATAATTAAAACCATGAAAAAACAATTTTTAATCGCAACCCTTTTGCTGGTGGCTTTTTTGCCTGCCTCGCTTCTGGCGCAAACAGCTATCGATAAACTGTATGAAAAATATGCCGGAAAAGAGGGCTTTACCAGCATCAATATCTCTCCCGAAATGTTTTCCATGCTGGGAAATATTAACACCGACGACAGTACGGGCGATGTTCAGGACGCCAAAATGGTGATGGAACAGCTAAAAGGACTCAAGATGCTGGCCTACGAACCTAAGCCTGACGCTTTGTCGAACGACAAAGAGGCTTTTATGAAGGAAGTAAGAAAAACCATTCCTCTCGACGAATATGCTGAACTAATGGCCATTAGAGAGGATGGTAGCGACATCCGTTTCCTCGTGCGCAAAAATGCAGGCAACCGGATTTCTGAAATGCTGATGATCATCGACAGTGAAACTGATGCCATGATCATGAGCCTTACGGGTGACATCGACATGAATACCATCTCGAAAATCGGTAAAACGATGAACATGAAAGGGATGGAAAACCTGGATAAACTTGATCAGAAGTAACCGGTCGTTGCCTGAACTACTGGCGATAACCTGGAATGGAATAAAAATGGAGGCTGTCTCGCAAGGGCGGCCTTTTTGCTTTTCACCGGGGAATTGGAGGGACTGGGGGACTGAGAGACTAAGGGACTGAGGGACTGAGGGACTGAGGGATTGGGTGGCGAAAAGTTTACAGTGAAAAATTAAAAATGCAAAATGCAAAATGCAAAATGAAAAGTGAAAAATGCCAACAGCTAAAAGCCAAAAGCCAACACCCTTGATGCCCAATGAAACCGCGTATTCCCCCCGCAGAGTGCTTACAGCAGTTTTTCGATTTCGATTATGCTGGTGGCGCTGCTAGGCCGTGGTGCGCTGGGGTTCACTATGTTCCCCTCTTTGTCGATGAGGACGTAGCGCGGGATATATTTCACTTGCAGCAGTTTGTTGTATTCCTGATGAACTTTGGTGCTGGCGAGATAGTGGTCGCCGGTTATCTGCAATTCTTTAATCATATTCTCCCATTTGCTGGCGTCCTGATCTGATGAAATGTAGACAAATACCACATCTTTGCCTTCCAGTTGCTTTTTCATACCGGGTGAGAATTTCATTTCCTGACGGCAGGGAGCACACCAGCTAGCCCAAAAATCAAGGTAAATGACCTTGCCCTTGTACTTGGCCAGGATGTCGTTAAAGGATACGTCTGCATAAGGCGTCTGACGCAGGTTCACCAGATTGGCTCCCTTTGGAAGTTCTGTCTGCTGGGCGTTGGCCTCTGCACCAAAAGCGATAAAGGCGAAGATAAAAATGAGGTTTCTTAAGTTCATAGTCAATTTTTTTGGCAAAAATAGTATCCTTTTTTAAACCTGTGAAAAAATAACAAGGTGTTTAAAATCATAAACGTCGTCCTGCTATTGAGAAAACACAAATTGAATAAGGTTCGCACCCATCTGCAATGCTTCCAGACGTTTGGTTTCTGAGTCGTGATGCACACCGGGGTCTTCCCATCCATCTCCTAAATCACATTCATAGTCGTAAAAACACACCAGCCGGTCTTCAATAAACAAGCCAAATCCTTGTGGATCACCGCCATCATGTTCATGAATCTTGGGTAAACCATCCGGAAAACTGTATTTCTGATGAAAAACCGGGTGATTAAACGGAAGTTCTACAAATTCCTTATCGGGGAAAACCCTTTTCATCTCGCGCCGTATATAGGGATCGAGGCCGTAATTATCGGAGATATGTAAAAATCCGCCGGATGCGAGGTAGAGCCTCAGGTTTTCCACTTCTTCAGGTGACAGTATAATGTTGCCATGACCGGTTAGGTGCGCCAGCGGATAGTTAAACAGTTCGCTGCTGCCGATGGCCATGGTGACGGGTTCTGGGTTGAGGTTGGTGTTGAGTTCTTTGTTGCAGAATTTAATCAGGTTGGGCAACGCGCTGGGGTTGGCGTACCAGTCGCCACCGCCTTGGTATTTTAACAGGGCAATGGTGGTGTTTTGCGCCCATCCTGTCCACGTGAACAAGGAGAAAATGACAGGAAGTATCAGCGTTTTTCTCATGTTTTTCACGGTTTGGCTTTTAACATATTGATGAGGTGGAGGGTGTGACAGGCCGCGATGGCTGCTGTTTCGGTGCGTAACCGCGACAAACCCAGGCGTACAGGCACAAAACCAGCCTGTTTGGCCTGCTCAATTTCTTCGGTGCTGAAATCGCCTTCAGGACCAATCAATATCAGTGTGTTGCGCTTGGGAGTGCTAGCGGTGGACAGCTCTAAAGTTACTTCGGGGTGGATGTAGGCTATGTATTTGTCGCCATCAAAGGGTTGGTTTATAAGCTGTTGAAATTTTACCGGTTCTCGCAAAACAGGCAGGTTGCTCTTTAGTGATTGTTTCATCGCTGCCACCATTACTTTTTCGAGCCTGTCGGTACGCACGTCACGTCTTTCGGAGTGGAAGCTGTAAAACGGAATGATTTCGTCGATACCCAGCTCAGTGGCTTTTTCGAGAAACCACTCGTAGCGGTTAATGTTTTTAGTCGGGGCTACGCCCATGCTTAGCCTGAAATCACGTTGGTCGTTGCCGGCTTTTTTATCAACTACCTCCATCCGGCATCCTTTTGGATGGGTGTCGAGGAGCTTACATTCATAGAAAAAGCCCTTCCCATCGGTGGTGGTAATGGTTTCTCCGGCCTGTTTTCGCAACACTTTCGTCAAATGCTTCGACTCTTCGGCATCCAGCCTGAACTGCGGCTCGATCAACTGCGGGGTATAAAACAAATTCATGGCAGCAGTCGGCGAGGTTATTTTATTACAATTACTTTTTGGACGAAAGTCCGTGTTTTCCCGGTGAGCTTAACCAGGTAAATGCCCTGAGCTAAATGCCCTTCGCTGTTTAAAATCACTTCTCCCGATCCGGTGAGCTCGCGCGTTTCCATCACCTGCCCCGATTGATTAGACAAGGTAACACTGTTGATTTCCTGCTCTTCGGTAACCACTATATGTATGGCTCCGTTGGTAGGATTGGGGAAAATAGAAAACTCCTCTTTTTGGTCATCGTTTTCAATGCCCACATGTTGCGAAATGGAAATGTTGTCGATGATGAGGGCGTTGCCATAGAAGCTGAAGGTCTCGAAAGCTATTTTGATGTTCGACTGACCAGCCCATGTGCTCAGGTCTATCGCCTGACAAGGACTTCCCCAGCCGCTGCCGCACCAATCGGTGGCTACTTGTGGGAAAAATGGTTCTTCGGTAGGCAGGTGGGTAGCAAAATTGCCTGATCCGTCTTCGCCTAACGCCAACAACCGTGTCCAGGTATTGCCACAATCGGCAGATAAATAGATGATGAGTGAGTCGGTGGCCGGAACAGCCGCATTTTGTGCGTAGGCATGTTGAAATTCGAGAAAAGCACTCGATAGGCCTTCGAGGTTGAACGGGGGCGAAATTAACCGATCGCGTTGTCCGATAGCGAGATAAGTTCTGAAATCAACACCAGCAGCCAGGTGTCCGGGGCTGTTGCCTCCGATACTGAATATTTCCCATGTGTTACTGTGGTCAGGGTTCTCAATTTCCCAGGCATGGCGGTTCATTCCATCTATCTCGAAATCTTCGCTGAACCAAGGCACATAACCTCCGGCAGAGATCATATCAAATTTAGTCAACGATGAAGTTCCGTTGAGGTTGGTGGCATTCAGCGTTACCGAAAAGTTTCCGGAGGTTTCAAAAACCACCTCGGGGTTTTGGCTGTAAGCATCTGTTCCGTTCACAAACGTTACGTCGGAAGGATCAAATTGCCATTCCCACAAATAGGGGCTATACAAGCTTTTGTCGGTAAAAGTCACGGGCTGACCCACACAGATTTTATCCAGTCCGGCTTCAAAATCGACTTCTGGTAAGATGCTGGCGCTCACGGTAATGAAATCTTCTCTTATTATAACATCAGTACCTAAGACATTGGTAACACTAAGACTTACGGGATAAACACCGGCTTGCGGATATACGATGTTTTGCGGGTTTTGCTCGGTTGAGGTAGCGGGTGTTCCGCCTTCAAACGACCAATTCCACTCTGAAGGTACACCGAGGCTCATATCCGTGAAATTGATGGTGTCGCCGACTGGGATAATGATTTCGTCGGAAATGAAATCCGCGATAGGGGGAAAAGATGGCTTTACCATGGCCCACCACGTGCCCCAACGGTCGCCTCCCGAAGGAGTCATGGCGTATTCCTGTATTGTCCAGAAATCGATGTCGTTTTCAGGATCGACGCAAGTTCCGCTGTAATCGCCCCAGCGGTTGCGGTCGCCACCATAAGTTTTGTAGTAGGGCGCTTCTCCGTCTTTATACTGGTAGTAGGTGCGCATGGTGTTTGGGTCGTCGTAATATGCTTTGAATGAATAACCTGCTCCGGCATATTGCGTTTGGGAGAATACGTTGTGGCCTATAAAGATGTCTTCGTTGGCGTTGACCGCGATACTTGGAAACGCGAACGAAAAGTTGTTTTCTGGATCTTCGATGCGGCCATGTTGCAATATAACTCCTTCTGTGTCAATTTCCCACCATTGCACGGCGCAACGCTGTGGATTGTTGGCGGGTAAAAAAACATGGTGCACAGCCCAAAGTTTGTTGTTGCGCAGAATCACCGTTTCCATGCGTGAGTCGACGGAGTTGATCAGTTGCGAGGAGCCCAGCTGCGGGAGGAAGTTTCCATAATCGCCACCCCATCCCGACCAGGGTTGCGGAATGCCTATCTCGCCTTCGTATTCAAATACCGGATTGTGTACCTCTCCCGAGAGTTTATATTTTTGGATGTACCCGTAGCCGTTGTAGTTTCCATCGCTCGTGGCGATCAGGTATTGGTCTTCGGTTTCGTTGTCGTAAGTAATCGATGGAACGAGTGTAAACCCCTGGTAGGTGGCAAAGCGCGTGAATTGCAGTTCCTCGTCACCGTTATAAGCTGCCATTTTGTCGATGGTATACACCGTGCGGTAATAATCGCCGCCGAACATATTCCCGCTGATGGTAATCCATTTTTTGTTGAAACCGATACTGGGATAGTCGAACCACACCACGTTATCGGGGTCGGTATCAATCCAATACAAGTTCCATTCGCCCAGCGGGTCAGCCGTTTGGCTTACGCCGACATACAGTTTTGATTCGTTTACATTCGATCCGCTGCAGGTGGTTAGTATCCAGCGATCGTTGTACGGATCGAACAATATCTTAGGGTCGAAGGTATTGGAATAGCCGGGGAGGGGCTTCCAAAAAGTGCCCAGAGCCGTTGTCATCAGCACGTTACCTTCTTTGTCCTGGATACGCACCTCGGTGTTCAGGGTCGTCATCACATGATCTGGTCCGGCAGCACCGTTTACATCGGGAGGGATTGAATGTTGGTTGTCTTCGAGTGCTGGGAAATTAAGGGTAGGCAGCGGAGATATTTCGCGCGACTGCGGTTGGTATGGAG
>DJVY01000036.1 GCA_002440885.1 Bacteroidales bacterium UBA6244 | reverse complement strand
GAAAATAAGAAACATCAAAAAAAAGAGGTCGATTAACATCGACCTCTTTTTTTTTAAACTGTCAGGATATCCTTTTCCTTCAAATCAAATAAGTGATCTACTTTTTCGATGTACTTATCGGTAAGTTTCTGGATTTCATCGACAAGACGTTTTACCTCGTCTTCAGCCATTCCGTCTTTCTCCAATCTTTTGGCTTCATCGTTTGCCGAACGGCGGTTGTTCCTTATGCCAATCTTGGTATCTTCGGCAATGGTTTTGGCTTTTTTCACCAAATCACGGCGGCGCTCTTCGGTAAGCGGCGGCACACTGATTCGAATAATTTCCCCTTCATTCTGAGGATTGAATCCCAGGTTAGCATTCAAAATCGCCTTCTCGATGGCATGGATGGTGCTTTTGTCGAAAGGTTGGACGATAATCTGCCGCGGGTCAGGGGTGTTAATGTTTGAAGTTTGTTCTATGGGTGTTGAAACGCCATAGTATTCAACACGCACGCCCGACAGCATTGAAGGGTTGGCTTTACCGGCTCTAACTTTCAGAAATTCCTTTTCCAGATGTTGTATCGCATGGGTCATTCCCTCTTCAGCCTCCTCAAGGCATAACATGGCATCATCATTCATGGCTTTTATTTTTTTTAACAAATTTACGATTTCCTTTTAAAACCCACCCTGATTTGAGGTTTTTTTTTACCGCAAGTAAAGTCTAGTTGCTCACAAGCGTGCCAATCGATTCTCCTTTGACCAGACGAACGAGATTTCCTTGTGTATTCATATCAAAAACCAAAATTGGCATATCGTTTTCCTTACACAGGGTAAAAGCAGTCATGTCCATTATTTTCAGACTCTTTTCATAGGCTTCGTTAAAAGTAAGCGCATCATATTTGGTAGCCTGCGGATCTTTTTCAGGATCGGCTGTGTACACCCCGTCGACTCTTGTACCTTTAAGCAAAACATCGGCTTGAATTTCAATGGCCCTGAGCGCTGAGGCCGAGTCGGTAGTGAAATAAGGATTACCAGTACCACCGGCAACGATAACCACATGGCCTTCGTTCAGACATCGAATGGCTTTTTTGCTGTTCATCAGCTCGGTTACAGGCTCAACGCGCAGTCCGGAAAAAAGCGTAACTTTTGCTCCCAGTTTTTCCAGTTCGGCCTGAAGAGCCATCGAATTAATTACAGTGGCCATCATGCCCATATAATCACCCTGAACACGATCAAAACCTGTGGCCACGCCCTGCATGCCTCTGAAAATATTGCCTCCGCCAATAACAATAGCCACTTGAGCACCCATATCAGCCACCTGCTTTACCTCCTTGCAATAGTTATGCAGTACAACCGGATCAATACCATATTGCTGACTGCCCATAAGGGCTTCTCCACTTAATTTCAATAAAATTCTTTTATACTTCATCTTCAGTTTATTTATTAAAAAGCAAAACCAATATTCATAAATAACGTCACCCCCTCATTCATGTTGGAACCCATCACACTCAACTCCACCGGCCCGATAAAACTATTGTAGCTCAGCGTTCCCCCATACCCTAACATCGCATTTTTTGCAAAGAAAACCTCCTCAACATCATCATTCAGGTTACCAGCGTCAGCTAAAAGGGTAAAGTAAATTTTTCCAAAAGGGTTGTATTGCAAACGTAAACGGGCGATGGCAGCGTAATAGCCATAGCGTTGAACAAAATGTAAACCGCTAAAAGGCACAAGATTATCTACATAATTAATCTCGTTTAACCCTCCTGCGCCAAACCAATGTTGTATAGGTGGAGACTCATCACGTAAAGTGCCACCTGCAAAAAGCCCCGGACGAAAAACAAACCTGTTTGACATCCTCATGTTTTGCTGGTATTTAACATGGAAGACCAAGGCATTGGTAAACAATTCATTCGTCCAGTTGTCAACCAACGGTACAATATACGACACCCGGGCATTTAGCAGGAATCCGGTAGTCGAAAAATAGGGTTTATCACGGGTATCAGCCTGCAAACTAACAAAGGCACTACCGTAGGAATTAAAGCCCGTCATACTATCCAGAACAGGATCAATCTGAACATCCTGTCGCAGACTAAAGAGCTCGTATTTCAATCCAAAGCGCCAGTTTAGCATATTGCCCCGGTTTTGGGTGAGAAAGGCTGAGAAATTCAATGCTGTAAAGCCAAGATTATTAATTTCTTTCTTTCCATCGTAGATATTAAAACCGAAAGTATACCATTCCAGCTCGCTGCCAAAGCTGGGTTTTAGCCCATTCGATATGGTATAAAAAGCTTTCAATCGAGGATTTGTGCCCAATATAAATTCGGTAAACAGTTTGCTTCTATCGCCCAACACGTTTCTAAAAACCCCGGCCAGCATGATACTTCCCTGGTAATCGCTGTCGTAATGAACGGCAGCTGACAGATAACCGGGTGCCCCCTCTTCCACTTCTATGATCAGGTTGGCTCGTCCATCTTCAGCTTTCTCCAGTTCATAGAAAACATACTTAAAAAAACCTGTGCCAAATAAGGAAGTTACTTTTTCCTCAATTTCGTCAAATTCAACGGTGGTTCCTTCAAAAGCCTCAAAATAGTTATCGAGGTAAATCGTCGACATCTTGTTATTCCCCTCGTACTTCACCTCAGCAACTTCAATGGTTTCCAAAGGCTTTGCATCCATTACTTTGGGCGCACGGTATTCAATTGCATTCAACGAATCAGCCAGACGTTTGAGTTGAGGGTAGTATGAACGGGCAACGCGTTCGCCCTGAGCGATAATGGAATCATATTTCACAAAATCCATCATCCCCTCCGAAACACTAAACAGAATATCCAGGTTTATCAGTTTTTTAGCCTCCATGTTGGCATGCTGCCGATGAAAGGAAACAATCTGATCGATAATAACTGTGACCGATGACAATTCTTCCATGCTGTTCTTGAGTGGAGATTGCACATCACCGCCAATGAGAAACTGAGCGCCCATTTTTTTTACATCTGCTGCTGGATAGTTGTTCACAACGCCTCCATCCACAAGGTATTTTCCTTGATAGTGCGTGGCTGAAAAATATCCAGGTATCGACATGCTTGCCCTGACTGCCATTGGCAGGTATCCGCTAGTAAGTTCAACAGCTTCACCGGTAAAAATATTTGTGCCAATACACAAGAAAGGAGTAGGCAATTTGCTAAAGTCGGTGACATCCCACACCGGACTAAAAAACCGGTTTAGTATCAAATTGACTTCCTGTCCGTAATATAAAGAGCTGTTAAGGCCTATCTTGCGTTTATTCAGCGGTAGCGAAACAATGGATTTTTCCCAGAGATCGCGCTCCTCGTAGGCTATATATTTCCTTTCGATTTCGTCGCGTAGCACCATGTCCCAATTTTGCTCACGAACCACCCGTTCAATTTCATCGGCACTGTATCCTACCGAATATAATCCGGCCATGATACTGCCAATACTGGTTCCGCCAACATAATCAATGGGCAGACCAACCTCTTCGAGCACCCTGAACAAGCCAATGTAGGCAAACCCTTTGGCTCCGCCTCCACTTAAAACCAAACCAACTTTCGGGCGTTTCTGTTTGCCATCTGGTTCATTTGTTTGCACATCGGATGCCACCACGAAAGTGCTCAGAAAAACCAAAATACAACTAAAAAATAAAGGTCTCATCATGGTGTTAATGTTTATGGAATTAACAAATGTACCTCATTTTTTTATTGAAAAACAAGTTCTCTAAAAATATCGTCTGGTAATAAGTATCAAATCACAAACTGTAATTCGCTAATCAGAATTTTGGCTCGAATGTGGCGTAATCGATTGGGAGTTTGGTAAACTGGGTGAAGAAGTTATTGAATTCGTCGTAATTGTTGTTATTTGCTATGAAGCGGTAGGGGTATCCGGCTTTGAAACCAAGTGTATCGGCTTTAACGATAGCCATGCTGGCTGTATCGTTCGATACTCCAAAGTTGATACGCCCATCTCCAAGTTTTTCGACCAACCAAACCGCATCAGTGCTAAAAGTAAGGTAAGTTTCTTTGTCGCCATAGGTTGAAATATTAAACACAACCTGAAACACATCAGGTGGTACAGCAGGCGGATCGAGGTAGCTGTATACCGGGATATCGCTGGTGGAATTGGTTTTTCCGCAATGTGTAAAAAAAGAAACCGAAATAATACCGGCTATAACCAAAAAAAGAGTTGATGTTTTCATTTGATATACCTTAGTTCTTTAATAACGGAGCAATCGACTCAAAATTATGCAGCCAATATACAACAAAAGTTTCTATGCCAGATTTTTACCATGACATTGTTTGTATTTTTTTCCACTTCCGCACGGACAAGGATCGTTGCGACCAACGCGTTTTTCGACCTTGACAGGTTGCGGTTTGCTTT
>DJVY01000106.1 GCA_002440885.1 Bacteroidales bacterium UBA6244 | reverse complement strand
TTTTAAGTGACAATAGAATGTTGCGGAAAAATGACATCAAGCGATTAGCTGAAAACCATTTATCAAGATCCATAGATTTCATTGAGGATGGAGGCTACTTGTTTTACAGAGAACATCTAAAAAGGAAAGTGCAGAAATATATAGCATCAAAACCTTCACAATTCCATTCTGACAATGTGATTTCACTAAATAAAACTTACAAGGAATGATACAGTGATTATTCTATACAATATAGCAATGCGGCGCAATTTCAGCAAGTGAATTAACTCCTGGACTCCGCTTCATCAACACCCTCTGTCAGCCCTAATGATATCCCAATCACTTGTTAATCTTGCGGTTAAAGTTGTCATCCACTATGATTCTGAGCTTATTATATTCCTTCTCGCCGTGCTTTTCATAGTACCAGTTCAGCAGCGAATCCAGCTTATAATCTTTCTGAACCTTATCCCATGTGCCTTGATAGACGTTCAGGCCTGTCATGGTTCCATGGTCGAGCCAGCTTTGCGTTTCTGATATGTATTGGTGATATTGCGCGATCGCATCGTTGTATTGCACCAACACCTTATTGGTATCTTCCTCAATGGCGTTGCCACACGAGGTAGTCATGAATGCCATCAACAGAATGGCAGATGTAAAACGTAAAATCGAAATATTCTTCATGTCAGTTATTAGTTTTAATGAAAATGGTGAATTATCTTCCGCGAAAATAGTAACCGCGTACGCCAAAATGTGACGGAGTGAAATCCCTACTGAAAAACCAATTTCACAACGGCCATGTTTTGCTTTGTCCTCCCCCACTCCCGCATCCCGAGGGCAATCGGGATGCAACTTGTAATTCGCAATACCCACCTCCTACCACCCCAGGAATCAACTAATTTACTAGTTGTCATTCCGACCCCGCTCCCGCAAGTTTGCAACTTGTGGGCCTTCCACCCAATCCCCTACAACTTCCGATCCACCAGCACATAATCCCTGGTTCCATGCAGATCCCTTTTAGAAACCCGTTTTGCCTCCTGCTGAGGTAACCGACACTACTACCTTTTATTAAATATCCATCCGGTAATACGTCCCCAACGGCATCAGTCCATTCTAACAAGATAGCACTACTGGCCGGATTTCCAGCTTCAGCTAAAAAACCCACTGGGTGATTGCTTGGTTCATCCTTTATACCTCCCGGAGTCCAAACTGCCTCCACATATTCAGGATGATCAACATAAGGATTTCTATTATTTTGAATAGCATAAACAGCATTATTGCGATCTATTTCCTTTGCAGAAACCGGGTCCGCATCATGCCAGGACAACAACAAATTAAGAAACCAAACTTCATATGCCGGATAAGACGTACCATTCAGAATCACATCAGCTTCCTCAATATTATTCTCCCATCCACCAATCAAATTTTGATACCTCGTGGCCATGTAAAAATAGGCCCTGGCAATATCCCCCTTGTATTCATCGATAGGTTCAAATGCAGTTCCGGTATATCCGGGCGAAATACAAGCTCCCCTTTTCGATCCGTTAAGTGAAATATAATCTGGAGAACCAACCAGTCCAAACGGATTATTATTGTGTCCCGTTGCATTAACATACTGATCAACCGGAAAGATGTGATGCAAATCCGTATCCATCGGTGAGGCCTCATCAAAATAACTCTGACAAAAAGCATGTTCCCTGCTATAACAATCACCCTCCTGAGTTGAGGTTCCACATTGATCCGCCCCCAACACATAATTGTATGGCGGATCCCCTCCGGGAACATCGCTATACATATCCCAAACAAAACCATTTTCCTTTACATCAGTCGTGTAAAACGCATCCCAAACACCCGGAGTATAACTAACCGCAGTATGATCATCAATAATCCCATAAAGAGCCACCTGCAAGGCAACCCCCGTTTTCCCCGTCGCCGGATCATAATACCCATCCGGAATCTGCCCAAAACAAGACACGACACCAAAAGCACCAAAAGCCAAAACAACACCAATCAACCTCAATACACGCATAAAAACAGTCATTACAACCAACAAAATCAAATAACATCACAAAGGTATAAACAAATCTCATTACTACTGAGAGACACTATGGTTCCAGCAAAGCCAGAACAAAACACCACAAACAACCCTTGTAACAAATCATTGTCAAGATTACAAAGCTGATGAGCGAAAACACCCCCCCGCTCCCGCAAGTTTGCAACTTGTGGGCACACCCCCGAACTCAGCGTCTTTTTAGGCACTATCTCAGTAAGTGTGTAAACCCACCTCTGACAACGATTTGAAGTGAATAACGAACAAGGCAATAAGCCGGATGGAATTGTTTAATGTACTATTGCTCTGTCCTCTAAGGACAACCTGTTGTTCAAGCTTTTGAGCATGTTTTTCAAATTCAGGCACAAATATAATGACCTGTGCAACCAAGGTAGGTGAATTCTATTTTCGCATAACATATAAACTTAAGGTTTACAAAATTCATGTTATCGTAAGAATGCCTACCTTTGGTTGGATATTTGTTAGTTAGCAGCCGGAGGCGGATTTAGTTCAACATCTGCGACTTAGTAGCCATAGGTTTGGTTTGTGCTATTATGCATCTGATCTCTAAACACAGCAATTTTTTAGGAAGATTTGCTTCCCGGTTTTCTAATAATGTTATTTATTGAATGTATTTGTAATAATCTCCGGATGTAAATACAAAAACAGAAAACTTTATAAAGAAAAAGCGGAGAATCGTCTCCGCTTAATTCTGTCTTTATTTTTCAAATCTGCCTCAGATGGCAGAGGGGTTTATCCACAGCCTATTTCCTTATCATGGTGAGTACCATTTTAAACCGCTCTATTGCAATCAGTGCGTGGGGCAGGTTAGCGGGCATAATAATTGTTTCGCCGGCATGCAGCAGGTTTGATTGCCCATCGATAACAATGTCGGCTTTTCCATCGATGATGTACACCACGGCATCAAAAGGCGCTGTGTGCTCACTCAGACCTTCGCCTTTATCAAAGGCGAACAGGGAAATGTTTCCGGTTTCTTTTTTTATGATGTGCTTACTCACCACCGCCTGATCGGCGTAGGATATGCTGTCGTTGTAAGAGAATTTCTCTCCTTTTATAAATTCGTTGTTACTCATGGGAATTGATTTTATGTGTTGATAGATGAGGAGTGCGACCCTACCAATCGAGTAGTTTTCGTTCTCCTTTTATTTTCTGGATTTCTGTTATTTCCTGCGAAGCTTCTAGCACTCCTCTGAACTTCTTTTCTTTGTCGCGGACGGCAAAGTACTGTATTAAAACGTATTTCGGTCCTAAATGCAGCCAAAAGGAGGCTACCTCTTTTTCGCCTTTTTTAAACGACTCAACAATCTGGTTAACTACCCCGACGCTCTCCGGCGGGTGACAATTTTGCACTTTTCGTCCAATAATGGCCGCTGTACGCGGAAAGATCCGGTGATCGGGAGTGGAGAAATATTTAACCGTCTCGTTTTCGTCAACAAAAGTGATGTCAATAGGTAAATGATTAAAAATTAATTCGGCCTGTTCTAGGGAAATTTCTCCTGTTGGAAAGACAATGGTATGGTTTTTAGCATTTAACGAACCTTGACAGGGCGTTCGGGGCTGACTCTTTACTTCCACCATGGGCAACTTCATTTCTTCGAGTTCGAGCTGCATTTGTTCATGAACTGCCTCCGGAATCGTTTCCATCATGATGGGAAAAAGCACACGCTCTTCGCGAAAAATTATGGTACTTATATTAAAAAAAAGCGCTCCGGTAAGCGAATTGAATTCCTCCAGATCAATGACTTCAGATTGAAGCGCTGAAGTCATCTTTTTTAGATTTCTTCTGATATCATCGTGAAACGACCACATTAACTTCAGACACTCGTGCTCTGTCCAATGGCTTTCCAAAACCGGAAAAAGAATGTTCTCCTTGACAGTATAGTGCCAGGTGGCTTTTTCCAAGTCTTCAAACCCTTTCAGCAGTCCCTCACGTCCCTCCTCCCCAGAAGTTTTGTTAATTCGTTTAATGAATGGTTTAATATCCTGAAGCCGCTGCTGAATGGCTTTGTTGTCCTGCATCAAATAATCAATAAAAGAGCTTTCGGGGGCTTCAATGGCAGGATAGGCTTTTAGTGTTTCGTAGAGGATGTTAAAAAGTTTATTAGATGCTTTTTTGATTTCCTCCAACTCACTGGTTTCGTTAAAAACTAAATTAAACATACTCAGCACATCGGTGGGAATAAAATCATCGGCCTGCATGCCAAGTTCCTGAACCAGTTTTGCTCCTTTATCCCCTTCCATAATACCGATCATGTAGCGATTCAGGAGTTGTATGCGGTGACTTCGCTTATTTGTAAATTCTGACATAGTTAAATTTTAATATTACTTCCCCCATCAAAGATAGAGGAAGTAATGTAAAATGAAGGTTACAGACTCATTTTTTTTGCAAAAAACGTCTTCACAGTAAGGTCGTAGAGAATAATACCCCCTCCTAAAATCATCATAACATCAGGTACGGTACGTGCCCACATCCATCCTTTCATTCCTTCTACAGCTTCACGGGTACGGGTGTAGAAATAGCCCATCTCCATCGCCATTTCTGTTTGTTCCATGCCAATAATATAAGTAGGAATGGCGAAGAGTAAAGCTCCGATAGTCAATATCCAGAAGCCATATTTACTCAGGGTATCAGTCCAAACCAGGTTTTTAGCCAGGGCATTAGCCCGTGAAGTCATATATAGGAATGCAATGGAAATGTAACCAAAAGCTCCCAGTAAGGCCACATGTCCATGAGGCATAATCAGGTAAGTTCCATGCGAGTAGTAACTGATGGTGGGAGTATTGATGACCATCCCGAAAAAGCCTGCACCAATCCAGTTAAGCAAAGCTGAACCTGCGATGTACATAAATGGAACAGAGAAGGCAAAACCTTCCTCTGAATGAGATTTCTCGCGTTGATTTTTCATGGCTTCGATTATCATTAAAGCCAGTGGTAGTGGTTCTAAGGCAGAGAAAATGCCTCCAATGGCAATCCAATACTCATCAAGACCCTGCCACCAGTAGTGGTGACCAACGCCCAGCGTGCCACTGAGCATAATCAGAAACAACTCGAAAATCATCACCCTGACAGCAGTTTTATGCGATATCAACCCCAATGAAACAGTGAAGAAAGCAATGACCCCTGCCGCAAACAGCTCAAAAGTTAATTCTACCCAAAGATGGATGACCCACCAACGGTAATAATCATCAACAGTAAAGTTTGGCATAATTTTATGTATGGGCATCATGCCGGCAATATAAAGTGTTGCAATAGCAAACGATGACCAGATGATGGTGCTAACAATCGGGTTGTTGGTAGCAGCCTTACGTATAAGCGAAACGATGAGAATGAACCAAAACACAAGACCTATCACCAGACCAATATCCCAAACACGTCCCAGGTTGAGCAACTCGCGCCCCTCGTTACCCAGCCAAAACCATGTTTCACGTAGCTGTCCGGTTGCCCCCATGTACAATCCGATGATGCTGCCAACTGCGACAACCAAAAGCGCGAGCCACAACACATCAACTAGCCAGGGGAATTTGTGGTCTTTGTTGGCAACCCACGGTGCAATTAACAAACCGCCAACCAGCCAGCCTACGGCAACCCAAAGAATGGCCAATTGGGTATGAATGGACCGGATGACATTAAAAGGCAACAGACTCTGCGAAATAAGAAAATCCTGATCCGGTTCTGTATAGAGATGTGCCAGATATCCTCCCAGAAGCAGTTGCACAAAAAATAAAGCGGCTACTATGGGAATATATTTCAACAACTTGTTCTGCGACCTGAACAGGCTGGTAATTTTCATGGCCGGCTCCAGCTTGTCTGTCGGGTCTTTTATAAACAGGTATTCGTAGGCTAAATAAATGACCACAATAGTCAGTGTCCAAAGAATAAGAAATTCCCATAGCGAGATTTTGTGCGAGTTAAAGGTTAAATCCTGATCGATCAGAGGCTCGGGAGGCCAGTTATTCGACCAGGTGCGCTCTGTTCCAGTCCTGAACGAAGAGGCCACCAACTGCGACCAATCGACAAAAGCAGCAATCTTTACAGCTTCATCAGCACGGATTACCCCACCCGTAAAAGCCCGCTTAGGATCTCCTTCGGTAAGCAGTTTGGTGATGTATTGTACATTGGCATGATAGGCCTCGGCTGAGGCATCGGTGTAAACAGTCTTTTTTTCAAGTAATGAGGTTTGTTTTTTTACATCCTGTTTTACCCTTTCTTTTACCGAGCCACGCTCTACCTCTGTCAGGCTTTTATTGGGTTTCCCGTAAATTTCCCGGGCATAGAAATCATACAAAAATTCAACTCTGTAATGGAGAAAATCAGTCGTAAAATCCGGCCCCATGTAAGCACCCATGCCCAATAATGTTCCCCAGTCCATTAAGTCGAACTGCTGGAAATAGCCTTTTCCGGCCACTACGTCGTCGTATGTGTAAAGCAATTCACCACTAGTCGACGTAACTTCCTGCGGTATAGGCGGTACTTCCTTTTGAAGATTGGCCGTGTAATAAATCAACATCGTGACCATAAAGATCGCAATGATCCAAAAGCCGGTGTATAGTCCCTTGCGGCTCATGAATTTGTCAAGTAAGGATTCTTTCATCTGTTGTTAAATTTAAAGAATTATTATACTACTTTGTTGTGGTATTTATTGATAAAAAAATTAAAATTTATATATGTTTTCGAAATTCAGGTCGGCAAGACTTACATTCTGCATCAACCCAACAAACTCATCGCGTACTTTTACCCATGATGTGTGCATCACACAAGAATTTTCGTCAGAGCACTTTTCAAATCCAAGTACACACCCCATGTATTTGTCCATACCCTCTACGGCATTGACAATGTCGTATAAATAGATAGACTCCAGTTTTTTAGCAAAATAATAACCCCCATCACGTCCCTGTGTACTGCTTACAAATCCGGCTTTCGCTAAAAGGGTCATCAGACGACGCAAATACTTATCTGAAATATTTAACCGTTCAACTAAAAATTTAGCAGAATATTTACTGCCGGAATCTTTGGCCATATAGCTCAAAATTCTGATGGCGTATTCCGATGTATTTGAAATATTCATTATATACTACTTCATTGTATTATTTTGCAATAATACAAATATTTTTATTATTCAAACAAGAAAAAAATAATGCACCGAATTTGTTCATTAATCGTCATATAGGTTATGGTTTCGACACGGATGTTATACCGAACCGGATTAGGTTTTAATAACAGAAAAACCTAATCCGATCTTAATTAACTGCTTTTAACATGATGTTGTTACAAAATCAGTAAGAAGCACTTAACACAACTAACATGAAAAAAACTCACTCAAAACGCCTGTTCCGGTTGACAAATTCAAGTCTTAACCTAATAATTAGCACCTGCAACGATAAAGTTTACATATTCAACTTATAAAGCCATTGCAGAATTCGCAAGTAAAACTGATTAATAGAAGTTTCCATTCCTCTAGCAGTTGTATCTTTTTATAAATAGCACAGTTGTTTTAATTATCCATCACTTCCCCCCTACCATGCATATTTTCTCAACTACGCCTTCATATCTATCCAAGCGACCTTATTACATATTATATCAGGTTTCTATACCACTTCCCTGTAAGACGACTAGATTTTGATTACATACTCTTTTTCAGGTTAATACAAAATTGTTTTGTTAAAAATATCAAAATTTTATTCAAAACGCTTGACAAATTTCAAATTTGTATTACTTTTGCGAGTGAATACTAACTAACTGTCCAATGTTATCCGATCGTCAACAACAAATAGTAGAAGATTCCATCAAACTAATCGATGAAAAAGGAATTCAGGGGTTTACCATTAAAAACCTGGCTGCCAAAATAGGAATCAGCGAACCCGGACTTTACCGCCATTTTAAAAGCAAGTTCGAGATTATACATACCATCTTGGATTCGTTCAAACAAATGATGACAATGAACCGGAGTCAATTTAATGCTTCTGACGATGATGCGGTGGATAAGTTGCACCAATTGATGACCCGTATTTTAACAGTGTTCACAAATAGCCCGGCTCTTGTATCCGTGATATTTTCAGAGGAAATATTTAGCAACGAACATCAACTTACCGAAATGGTGATGGGCATAAAAGAAATAAATGAGGATCTTGTCGTTTCAATATACACAGAACTTCAGGCAGATAACAGAGTAAAGGAAAGCATATCTTCCGAAATGTTTTGCCTGATGTATCTTGGATCAATCCGGCTGATGGTTAAAAACTGGAAGCATAGTAATTACGATTTCAATCTGCTCGAAAAAGGTGAAACGCTCTTTCAGGCGCTCATGTCAGGAGCTAAAAACTAATAATCATAATATCATGAAACCCGTTATTTTTATGTCAATAATTGTAGTGAATACTAACTAATTGAGTTATGGTCATATTTCTTTACCAGATTCATTTTCTAATAAATCACTATTAATCACTTTTAAAATGTACCATTTTGAAAAAATTATTTTCTTCTGTATTAGCCTTTTTATTAGCACTATTTGGATTGCTAACGCTATTTCTGAGTACCTCCATCATTTTCGATCTTTTTGACATCAGGATCAGGGAAGGACAGTACGTTCTTTTTGTAGTAGTTGCTAATTTTATCAGCAGCCTTCTCTATTTGTTGGCGGCTTATGGTTTTTTTCGAAAAAGAAAATGGACGCTCCATCTGTTAGCTGCCTCAGCCACTGTACTTTGTGTTGCATTTTTCACTCTACTGGTATACATCTATGCCGGGGGATTATACGAAACAAAAACAATTGGGGCTTTGATATTCAGGATCTTACTCACCTTTGGTTTCACCGGTTCAGCCTATTTATTGATAAATAAAAAAATTACAAAATGAAAACTGAAATTTTTTTGATTCGCAAGTTAGTTAACACTCACTATCTTCTGGTGTTGCTATTGCTGTTTGTCGGATTGGTGTTTACAAAACCGGCTCACGCCCAGGCATGGACGCTACAGCAATGTATCGACACAGCCCAGGTGCACAATAAGAATTTGCAAATTAGTCGCAACAACATGGAGATGAGCTCTCAGAAACAGCTTGAAGCCAGAGCCTATTTAATTCCCAAAGTGAGCCTGAATGGCGACTATAAGTATTTCGTTGATTTACCCTACCAGTTTATGCCTCAATCGGCTTTTGGTGGGCCAGAAGGGGAGTATAAAGAAATACAAATGGGGGTTCCCCACAACATCAATGCTAACCTCCAGGTGGCCATACCAATTTACAATCCTCAGGTATATGGGGTCATACAATCTACAAAAACAGCGATGGAGCTGAGCAAACTTCAACACAAAAAAACCGAAGAGCAGGTGTATTTTGAAGTGTCTAACCTGTATTACAATGCCCAGATAATCATTCATCAGAAGGCCTTTATCGACAGCAACCTGATCAACACAGCAAAACTGCTTAAAACGGTTCAATTGCTGAATGAGCAGTTGATGGCAAAAGAAACGGATGTACAAAAAGTAGCCCTTCAGTTGGAGCAATTAACTACGCAGCAGCAACTGGCGGTAAACAATCTTGATCAGGTAATGAATGCCTTAAAGTTTTCGATGGGAATTCCGTTTGATCAACTTATTGACATCGTATCAGACATTCAATATCATGTCAAACCCCTTTACCCAAGTTCGTTGTTTGTTGATCTGCAACTGGCAGGAACTCAAAATAAACTGTTGACAACTGAACTGAAGATGCTGAAAAATTCACGGTTACCTTCTGTATCACTCTATGGAAGCTACGGACAAAACGGTTATGGTTACGATCAAAATCCTGATGAATTCCTTAAATTCTATCCCACCAGTTTTGCCGGCATCCAGATTTCATATCCTTTATTTAATGGAACGGTTACGAAAAGAAAAATTAACCAGAAAAAAATAGAAATTCAAAACAGTGAATTGCAAATTGCATTGGTAAGCGACCAAAACACCATGTTGGTCATGAATGCCAAGAGCCGAAGGATCATCAGTCAGAAAAATATTGAAAATACTGCCGGACAATTAGAGCTTGCTGCCAATTTATATCAGCAGTTGATGTTACAACAGAAAGAAGGAATGGCCACACTTACAGATGTACTAATGGCTGACAACGAATTGAGGCAGGTTCAGCAAATGTATTTGTCGATGGTAGTTGACTACCTGAAAGCTGATTTGGAATTAAAAAAATTAACCGGAAATATTTCAATTACAAAATAAAATTTACGAAAATGAAGAAAACATTAATTTATATAGGAGTAGCATTGGCTTTAATCGCTCTCGTGGTATTTCAGCTAAAAAGCAATAAAGAAACCACTGTAAAAAGGGTATATCATTACGATAAAGAGCAGGCCATTAATGTACAGGCCATTACTTTAAAGTTTGAAAGTGTAAATAACGATATTTCATATACAGGAACTTTTGAACCCAATAAAGAAACAAAAATCAGTGCAGAGATTCAAGGAAAGATAAATTCAGTTTTGGTAGATCTTGGCAGTGTCGTTAAAAAAGGACAGTCGTTAATACAATTGGACAACTCTTTACTGAAACTGCAATTGCAAACTGCAGAAATTCAGATTGAAGGATTGGAAAACGATGTAAAAAGATATACCATTCTTGCCAAAGCCGATGCCATTCAGGGTGTTCAACTGGAGAAGACCACCTTGGCCTTAAAATCGGCTAAAGTGCAGAAGGCCACTTTAATTGAGCAGATCAATAAAACAAATATTGTGGCGCCTTTTAGCGGAATTGTTACCGCAAAGCTGACCGAAGAAGGAGCTTTTGCGGCACCCGGTATTCCATTGCTTCAAATATCTGATATTTCTCAATTGAAGTTTACCGTTAATGTACCCGAACAGGAATTAAGTCAGTTCGAAACCAATCAACAATATGCTCTTTCCGCGGATGCATATCCGCAAACTGTTTTGTCCGGAAGAGTAACTATGACAGGTAGCAAAGCCAATATGGGCAACAGTTTCCCAGTACAATTTTCAGTAAACAACACCGCCGATTTAAAAATTAAATCAGGAATGTTTGGAAAAGTTCAGTTAAAAAATGATAAGGAAGAACAACACCTCATTATCCCTGCATCTGCTATAATTGGAACTAACATTCAACCACAGGTTTATTTGGTGAAAAAGGGCAAGGCCATACTTCAGGATATAACCATTTCATCCAGATTTCAGAATAAAGTCTTGGTTTCAAACGGATTAACCGAAGGTGATGTCGTTATAACCAACGGGTTTATCAATCTTTTCGATGGAGCCAACGTAACCTTTAAATAAAAAAGCGATGAATATTACTGAAATTTCAATCAAAAGACCATCGCTGATTATTGTACTGTTCAGCGTTTTTGCCTTGTTGGGGATTATAGGCTTTACAAACCTGGGGTATGAGTTGCTTCCTGACTTTAACCAACCCGTAGTTGTAATAAAAACAATGTATCCGGGTGCTGAACCCAATGAAGTAGAAACCTCTGTTTCCAGAAAAATAGAAGATGCCTTATCGAATCTCGAAGGTGTAGATTATCTGGAAACCAAGTCGATGCCCAACGCTTCAATTATTATTGCCAACTTAAAATATGGTACGAATTTGAATATCGCTATGCAGGATGCTCAGCGCTATATCGACAACATCCGCAAAGACCTGCCTGCCGAAATTGAAAGTCCGGTAATGAGCAAGGTTTCGCCAAATGATTTGCCAATTATTTCAATCAGTGCAACAAGTGATTTGCCCGCGACAGAATTTTATCAAAAAATGAAGGATGAATACCTTCCGCAAATTCAGCAATTAAAAGGAGTGGCAGAAATCACCCTGCTTGGAGGCGAGGAACGTGAAATTCAGGTAATGGCCAATCAGGACAAACTAAAATTGTATGGAATTTCACTTTATCAGGTTGTTGAGGCCATTAACCGCTCAGG
>DJVY01000024.1 GCA_002440885.1 Bacteroidales bacterium UBA6244 | reverse complement strand
CAACTACTCCGTTCAGTCCACAGGTTCAAGTTTTACTCAATATTACCAAGGGTTTCAAGAGGTCGAAAAAAAAACAGGAGGTCGATTTTGACCTACTGTCTATTATGGCTCCCCTTACTATCAATAGTTGCAACTTAACTGGTATTATTCAGGGGGTTATTTGTGAATATTAACAGTGTCTGATTTGTTGGTGCAGTACCGATTTTTAATAGTACTGGGGAGAATGCTTCTTTGAATCCAGTGATCCAGCAAAGGGATGGGATGGGAAGGATGAAATGGCGGGGATTTATAATTGGGTGGTGAGTTACCCGGATATGGTGGGGAAGGTTGTGAAGTTGAGGGGGAGTGTGACGGTAGTGAAGTAGTACCATGTCTGTAATTCTGTTTTCAATAAAAAGTAGCGCACTTCCTAACAGATTTCTCATCCCGATCGTGTGGGACTTATACTAACGGGCTATTTTCATAGGAGACGAAGAGATGGAAAAAGGATAAGGCAACCTTATATGAACATCAGCTTAAAAACTGATTAACAATAGTATCCCATCGTAATTTTTATTACTTTTGAATATCATTAAAATTATTCATTGAAAATGAACCTGCAATACCTTACCGAAAACAACAACCTTTTGCCCGTTTGCTGCACGGAATTTATACCATGGCTAAAATTCCATTTCATTCAATTTTTATTTACTCAAAACTATTTGTTATGAAACAAATAACCAAATTATTGTTAATACTGACTTTTTTGATTGCTACAAGCATAACGGTAAAAGCGCAAGATCCCACCTTCACAGTTAACTGGAATTCCTATTGTGAAGTTCAGAGCCATGATTCATATTACAATGTAACCTGGGCTTTGATTTATATTCCAACATCAACACCTATAGTTCAAGGTTTTAGTGAAAACCTTGGCTTGAATTTATCATCCTGGTCAAAGTCTATAACTAATTGGGACTGCAACATTGACGATTATCCACTGCAATACAGATTGGTTGTAAAAGTAGAAAGATATCAGGACGATGATGAAACTATAACCTGCTCAGGGGAAGTACGATCTTCAGAATTAAGATGCAGTGATTTATACGATGGTGTTACCCTCACGGTATACATGACCTATCCGTAAATTCTTAAAAACAGGCCAGGAGTTCCCATAGGCTCCTAACCTGTTTTTAAATCATGATCATGAAAAATAATTTATTCTTTACAATACTTTTCTGTTTTTTCGTTTCCGATGTTTATGCCCAAAAGGAATCGAATAATTGGTACTTTGGTGAATATTCCGGAATAGCATTTTCTTCTGGAGTGCCTATGGCATTATACAATAGTGCCATGTATTCATGGAATGGCTGTTCAACTATCAGTGACACAACAGGCAACCTACTATTCTATACAAATGGCGAAGTAGTATATAACAGGAACCATCAGCAAATGCCCAATGGGTCGGGGTTGCTTGGGGGAAACGGAACCCAAAACTGCATTATAGTGCCATATCCAGGCAATCAGAAAATGTACTATATTTTTACTGTTGGTATAGAGGAAAGCATCCCGCCATACCCTTGTGTAGGACTTTACTATTCTATTGTAAATATGGCTCTTGATGGAGGCCGGGGAGACATTGAACCATTTTTTAAAAACATGGCATTGTCCAGTTCTGACAAAGCTACTTACAAAATAACAGCTGTAAGACATCAAAACAATACAGATGTATGGGTTATTGTTCGCAATTTGAGTGCTCCTGATAATGAATATCATAGCTACCTCATCACTCCTGCTGGTATTAACACAATTCCAGTCAGATCACCATGTTTAACTTATGTCAACGCTACCAGTTCCGGAGGTGGCAGAGGGCAGATGAAAGTTTCTCCCGATGGGAAATTAATTTTTGCATCTATTTATGGCCTTCCAGGCAATGAAATCGGATCATTTAATGCAAGTACTGGTGAAATAAATATCTGGTTTACATTTTACCCCAATATAATAAATTCCGAAATATGTGGTGTTGAATTTTCGCAAGACACAAGATTTTTATACCTCTCTACTTATTATACTTCCATTTACAGCAGGTTAATTCAATACGACGTTTCTCTTCTTCCGGATGAAAGTTCATTTCTTTCATCAATGAAGATAATTGCTGAACCGGCAGGTGTTGCCAGGGACTTACAGATGGGCCCGGATGGAAAAATATATGTTGCCAGATACAACAAAGAATATCTGGGTGTAATAAATAACCCAGGCGAAGAAGGGATTGCATGTGGATATGACACTTTAGGTGTTTATCTTGGTGGACGGAAAAGCAGAAACGGATTACCCCAGTTTATTCAGTCTTATTTTTTACGCTTCAGTTTTGAAGGAAATTGTGCCGGTGAGACTATTCAGTTTACCCCAAACTTTAACCCACAGCCCGACAGTATCCACTGGGATTTTGGTGACCCCGGCAGCGGAGGAAACAATGTTTCCGTTGAGCTTAACCCGCAGCACATATTCAGCACCGGCGGTACTTATACGGTTACTGCTTTTGTAAGGTATCCCGATGGCCGTACCGAAACCGCCTCACGCGAGGTCAGCGTAAGCGATCTGCCACAACCCTACCCGGGAAATGATACCACTGTATGCAAAGGAAGCCAGATTCAATTACAGGCAACTATCGGTTTCACAAGCTATCTTTGGAATACTGGCTCCATTGCCCAAAGCATCACAGTCGCCGATACCGGTTATTATTGGGTCGAAGCCATAAATATCGAAGGATGTATTGGAAGGGATACCGTCCACGTAGCCTGGTTTGAAGAGTCCCAAATGGCCACCGTTCCTGTAGTTTTCCCCTCCACTTGCGGTAGCAGTATTGGCGCTGTAACCGGAGTAACCATTACAGGTGGTTTGCCACCTTATAGTATCCGGTGGGTGAATAGCATCGGAGATACCGTTGGAACTACCAATGACCTTTATAACCTTGGGGTTGATAACTATTACCTGTGGGTAACCGACCAGCATGGTTGTCAGGTTCAATTGTTTTCATGTGATATCCAAAACTATGACTCCGACCTGATCATTACCGGTGTTTCCAAAAATGATACCTGGTGCAATCAATCATTGGGCTCTCTGGATATAGAGGTTCAATTGGGGTTAAGCGACAGGCTTTTTTATTCAATCGATGACTGGGCAACCTGGCAAATCAACGGAGAGTTTAACAACCTTTTGCCGGACTCTTATTTTGTCAGGGTAAAAGATAGTTTAGGCTGCGAAGCCGTCTTTAGCGGCAATCCGGTCATCATATCCAGCCAGCCCGGATTGACTGTTACGGATGTAAACATTGGTCATGAAACAGATAACGATGCCGATGGCAGCATAACCATTATAGCCACCGGTGACACCTTAAGCTATTCCCTCAATGGGTTACCCCCTCAGCCCGATGGTTTGTTTACAGGCCTTGTACAAGGCGAGTATTCCATTACGGTAAACGATATTCATGGGTGCGACAGCACCTTTACGGTTGTAGTTGAAAGGATAACCGCACAAACCCTGTTTGCCACTGCAGGCGATACGGCAGTTTGTAACGGGTTGCGCGCCTCGGAACCTCTGCTGGTAAGTAACTTTAAGGAAATTACTTCATTTGAAATCACCCTGAATTACGACAACCTGCTGCTTGATGCCATTGGATATATCAATGCACACGATGATTTAAATGCAGGTTTTGAGCCTGTAAACTATCCTTCAGCCGGGATAATTAAATTGAAATGGACGGGCAACGGCCCGCTTACCCTGCCCGACAACACGGTGATGCTCGATCTGGTGATGCAGGCAAAAAGCGTGGGACTGTCAAGCGTTGACTGGGTGCTGGCAAGCAACGAAACAAATTTTATTAACCAATATGGAGTTTCGGTGCCGGTTATCCCGGAAACGGGGAGCGTAACAGTGGCGCCAACACCCGGTATTATGGGATTATACCAGGATAATGTGTGCGAATTTGGTACCCTTTCACAAATGGTCATCCCAATCGGGGGAACAGGCACAAGTACCATTATCTGGGACACACCCCATGGAACCGCAACCGGGCCCGAATACAGGATTGACGCAGCAAGGCTTGATGACTCAGGTTTGTACAGAATAACAGTGATTGATCAGATGAATTGTATTGCCACTGATTCAGTAGAAATCACAGTAATTCCTTTACCTGTAAATAATTTCCCCACCATCAACGACACCATTCCTTTTGAACAACAATTTACCCTCGAAGCCACGCCTGGCTACTTCAGTTATAAATGGAACACCGGTGATTCCATTTATTACATCAACGTAACAGAAGAAGGAGAGTACTCCGTAATCATCCAGACCGAGGAAGGTTGCGAATCAAGAGACACCGCCATGATGGTAAATGTGGCAGTGCCTATACATGTGCCCAATGCCTTTACTCCCAACGGTGACGGCTTAAACGATATCTTCAAACCCATTATCACAAAGCCTGATCTGGTGGTGCAGTACCACCTCTCAATCTACAATCGCTGGGGGCAAGTGATCTTTGAAACAACCAACCCTGAAGAAGGCTGGGATGGCAAGGATGCACCTGCAGGGGTTTATAACTGGGTGGTGAGTTATAGTAATCAGATAGGGAAAGGGTATCAGTTGATGGGAGGAGTAA
>DJVY01000247.1 GCA_002440885.1 Bacteroidales bacterium UBA6244 | reverse complement strand
CCTACGGTTGCATGTAACGGTTTGCGGCTTGGCGTAGTGGGGGCTTTTCAGCACAACACTTGATACGAAGCACACAGTTCAAATTTAGCACAAATTTTCATACGGAGAACGTCCGCCCCCATTACGCCAAACCGCTGTTACCGGCTGCCCTTCTGTCTTTCGTGGTCTGTCCTGTATTGTCGGGGTTGTCGTGTCGGTCGGTGCGGGTTGGGTATTTTTATTTTTTAGAAGCGTGGAAGAAAAAAATTGAAGTTTTTGGTCGGGCGGAAAAGGGACAAGCTCTTATGCAAGTTTTGGTCTGCGGGCGGGCTTTTGCGGGACTTGCATAAGTGCTTGACCCTGTGCGGTTGCTGTCTGTCTTTATTCCAATGGTTCATTCATAGTTGCCAAAGGAATATTCAAACTGTCCGAATGAAAATTACTGTCCGACATTTCGGGTTCACTGTCTGACGTGCCGAACTTCGGAAATGACATTGAAAATATCGTGTCCGCCAACACTAACTTTCTTGTCGCCACAAGCAGTTTTCTATTCGTCATTGCAAACTTTCCTGTCGCCAAAGCAAAATGTCTGAACGACCTAAGCAACTTTCTATTTTTTCCTTTTCTTAAACTCCAGTCCGCTTACTTGTTTGAATTGCGGACTTGTTGCTCCGAAAACGGATTTTACATATTTCTTTACTTCTAAAGCCGTGTCCACAAGTCCGCTATTGGTGGCGTAAAGTATGCTGTCCCTTGTAATGCGTGTATTACTGTAATTGGTGTAGCTGTTTACAACTCCTGTGTTGGTTGTCTTTAGGTTATTAAGTGTTGTTGTTAAAGTAGAAACCTGCAATTCAGGTTCGTTGGGCGTGTAGCTTGGTTCGCTGCCTACGAGTTCAATCAGCTTGGCAAAGTTCTCAATTAAGCTGTCGAAACTTTGCTGTGAAACGGAAATTGTTTTAGCTGTTTCTGTCGGTTCGTCTTCCGTTATTCCTGCATCTGCTTTGGTTAATTTTCCTGAACGCTTGCCCTGAATTTTGCTGTTGATAGTTCTCGCATCTTTTAACAAAGCGTCTGTTGCTTCTGTTGCATCTAAAGCGTTTACAATTCTTGTCGCTAATTTTTTAAGCGGTTCAAATGCTGCCTGTCGTGCATTGGTTGCGTTGTCAAAAACTATTTTGCTGCTTGTAAGCCCTGCAAGTGCATTTTGTGCATTGCTGTAAAGCGTGTTTAAAGCAGGTAATTGAATTGCTGCTTTTGACGGATTGTAGGCAGTTCCGTAGCCTGTGCAAAATGAGATTAAATCTTCAAAGTTTGCAACATTTTTTGCGTGTCCTGTTTCTGATGTTGATGCCATTGTTTTTGTTTTTAAATGTTAATAATTATTATTCGGCTTTTTAATGATGATTTGCTTGTAAAGTGGTTTCTTTCATAATGGCTATTTGCTTCCACGCTTCGTTTACATCTGTTCAGGGAAATCAATTATTAAAGTCTTTTCGGCAGTTTTTATTGCCTGATTGATTTTATACTGTGTCCATTTGTTTTTAGCTACGGCAGTCATCAATTTATCTAAGAGTAAACGAAAGGTTACGTTCATAAAACCGTTGTATTTATCTTTTAAACTATGTGCTGTTTTGCGATAAGAAAGCGCATAACCTCCGTCTATATAAACATTGAAATGCCAATAAGCAGAGGGCATAAACAAACTATCACCCTCGTCCATTACAAATTCATAGCCTTTGATATTTTTTAAAGCAGGATGTTTTTTGTAATCAATGTTGTCAAAATCTACTAACGAAAAACTGTTATACGGTAATTTGTAAATGAAACGATTATACTTCGGTGAAATCAAAATCACTTTTTTACGACCTTTCACTTGTGTCATCAACACGTTGGAATAATCAATGTCAAAGTGCATACGAACCGAAGTTGAATTACCTCCAAAAAACAAAAATCCCATATTGAGTAAACCCGAAAAGATTTTTGGTTTAGGAAAATCTTTTCTTAATTCGGGTTTATATTTAAAGCCGTTAAACAAAAACATTCTCAAAGTTGTCGGCTCATTTTTTTCAACGATGTTTAAGAAATCGGCAAACTTCATTTTTAAATCGCCACTTGTAAGAGCCGTTGTTTTTGATTTGATAACAGCGTTATCGTAAATATCAACTTCAATGTTGCCCATTTCTTTTTTGAAAAAATCAATAGACCATTTGCGGTACGCTTCTGTTTTCTTGATAATGCCACCGTTGATAAGCAAAGGTTTTTGAGGAATGAAATAATTTTGTTTAAAATCCTCAGTACTTATATCTTCAACGATGTCAATTTTTAAACTCAAATCCATAGGGTAATTTTTTACTTTCTTCCTGTTACCTGCAAATACGTTGTAACTGCTAACTTGTATTGCGTTTGTGCTTCTGTCAATTTATCGGCTGTTTCTGTAACCAATGCCTGTGCTTCCAATAAGTCTGAAAGTGTAACTACACCGCTTTCATAACCTGTTTGGCTTACTTTCAGATTTTCTTCGGCTTGCAATGCTGTTTCCTGCATAATGGCAATTTGTTTCCACGTTTCGTTTACATCTGTCCAAGCCTTTTCCATTTGCAGATTGAGCAAACCCTTTGTGTCCTCAAATGTGTTTTCAGCAATTTGTTGTTTTATTTTTTGTTCTTTGATGCTGTACGAACCGCCCCACCAGTCGGAAATAGGAATTGATACCGAAACATAAGCCAATCCGTTAGTAAAGTTCTTTGTTCCTTTTTCTAACATATTAAGATGATAGCCTGCCAATCCAACGGCAACCGTAGGCAAGTAATCGCCTGTTTTCATCTTTGTTTGCAATCGTGTGGCTTCAACAGATTTTTCCAACAATTTGTATTCTGTACGGTTGGTTAAAGCGGGGGAATGGTCGGTGTAATATGCCAACGGACTTTGGCTTATATCAATCGTTTCCTGCAATACCAATGTACTGTCAAAAGGTATTCCTATGGTTTGGCAGAATTGCATTGTCGCTAATTTCTTTCCGTTCAGCAATTTATTTTTATTGGCTTCCAATTCGCTTTGTTTGATTTGAACTTTCAGTACATCATTTTTGATTATCAAACCTGCCTTAAAAGCATCATCAACTTGCTTGCGGATACCGCCTAATAACAGCTCATATTTTTCAAGTGTCTTTTGTTTTTCCTGTAAGGAAATTAACTGCCAATACTGTTGTTCGGTTTTAAGCAATATTTCATTCTCGGTTAGCTGTTGTTGTTGCTCTTTGACATCTACATTGAGTGTAGCAAGTTTGTTGCCTGTGGTTATTTTGCCGCCTGCATATATGGGTTGTGCAATGTTCAAAACACCTATTGCTGTTCGCTGCATCATACTTAATTCCATTCCGGGGAAATAGGCAAACTGCGTTGCTGTGGGCAAGTTGGCAGGGTTGCCGTCATATACAGGTAGGTTACCGCCCTCCATTTTGTACTCAATCAATGGATTGATTGCCTGCATACCAAAAACATTGGCACTTACTTTCGGGAAATAGTTGGTGTACGCATTTTTCTTTACCTGCTGTGCCGCTTCTATTTCCAAAGCACTATTTTGTAAGGTTTTGTTGTTCTTCAACGCAAGCGATTTGCTTTCTTCCAACGTTAATGTTGTTTGGCTGTATGCTGTTGCCGATGCAATCAGGGCAATAACCATTATTGTTATTTTTTTCATCTCTTAAATTTTAAGCGTAATTCTTTTTAAATAATTGCTGATACATTACAGGCAGCATATACAGGGTAAGTATCATTGACACCAACAACCCGAAACACACCACCGCTCCAAGCGGCCCCCAAAGGGTAGAGCCGTTTACTATCATTGGCACAACGCCAACGGCTGCCGCAAATGATGTTAGGAAAATGGGTCGCATTCTGCGTTTACCTGCGGCTATGGCTGCATTGGAAAGCGACATTCCGTTTTCACTTCTTAATTCTTCTGCATAATCAATCAGGATAATTCCGTTGCGGACAACAATACCCATAAGGCTCATAATGCCTAAAAATGAAGTTAAACCAAACGGATAACCTGTAATGACCAATCCTAACGCCGCACCCAAAAAACTTAACGGCATTGTCATCATTACCAAGAAAACCAATTTTGGTTTTTTGAACTGAAACAACAGGATAAAGAAAATCAGCATTACGCCTGCAAACAGGGCTTTGGCTAACGGAATATAGTTTTCCACTTCGCTTTCTTCTTCCCCGCCATACGTCAGGGTAATTTGTTCGCCCTTGTGTAATTCTTTGATGTCCGTTTTTAAGTCAGATAATACTTTGTATGGCAATACGCCACGTTTTACATCTGCACGAACCGTAATTGTTCTTGTGCCGTTTCTGCGGATAATTTGCCCTTCGCTCCAATCGTTGGTTATGCTTGTTGCTATTTGTCTAACAGGAACGGTTGCTCCTGTTAATGGCGATGTTATATTTTGATTGGCTATATCATCAAAACCGTTTCTTTGTTGCTGTTCGTTCATCAGCTTTATGGCTACGGGATAATCGCCTTCCCATATTGTGCCAATGGGCATTCCTGAAAAACCTGTTGCCAATGATGCAGCTACTACGCCTTTGGTCAATCCCAACCGGTTAGCGGTTTCATCGTTTATCTGTACGCTTACGCCTTGTCGTGGATTTAGGTAATCGGTTCTTGCCCAAATGACATTTTCGTTCTTTTCCATTACAACCTTTACCTGCTGTGCCAATGTTTTGATAGTGTCTATATTATCCCCGCTAATCCTTACTTCAATAGGTGCGGTGGTACTTAACAGGTCTAATTGTTTCATTCGCACATAAGCATTCGGAAAAAGGTTTCTGTACTTCGTTTCGTATTCGTCCAATATGGAAAGGGCATCATCTGCCGTTTGTGTATTGACAACTAACTGAGCATAATTTTTTGAGGGAAAATTCGGTGCATAAGTGGTATGAAAGCGGGGCGAACTTGTACCTACAAATGCCGCTACATTTACCACCCGTTTGTCTTTCATCAGCATTTGTTCCAAGCTGTCAGAAACAAAAGCGGTTTGTTCTAATGTACTGCCTTCAGGTAAATATATTTCTACCGCAAATTGGTTTCTATCCACTTTGGGGAATAACTGACGTGGAACCAAGGCAAGAATGGCTATACCTAACGCTACCGAAACAACGCCTGTCAGGATAGTTGTTTTGGGAATACGGAAAGCCCATTCCAATGTACGGTCATAAACTGTCTGCACACTATCCAATAATGATTTTTTCTTCTTTTTACCTTCTTCTTTTTTAATTCCCTTTTTGATGAACACATAACTCATATACGGTACAAGCAAACAAGCTATCAGCAACGATGTAATCAATGCAACTCCAATGGTTATGGGCAATGAACCTACAAAGTCGCCCACCATTCCGTCAAGAAAAAACACCATTGGAACGTAAGTAGCTATGATAGCCATTGTTGCGGAAAATACAGGAACAAACAATTCTTTGGCACTTTTCCAAGCTGCATTCCAAGGGGTTTCGTTGTGGTCTAATTTTTCAATATGTCCGTCTAAAACCACAATGGCATTATCCACCACCATACCCAATACTACAATCAAACCTGCCAATGAAACGGTGTGTAGCTCTACGCCCAACGCATATAAAATACCAATGGTTATGAATATAGAAATTGGGATTGTTGCCCCTGCAACTGCTGCTACACGGAAAGGAAGCAAAAGCATTGTTACAATTATTACTGCGAAAATGGCAATGGCAAATTCCTTTAAAAAGTGCGTAATGGAATGCCCAACCGCTTGCGGCATATCGGCAATTTTTGCTACCTGCACATCGGGCGAAATTTTACCTTTTAGTGTTTGCAATGTTTCGTCCACCGTTTCGCCAAAAGAAACAATGTTGTTGCCGGGTTGCATTTCCAAAGAAATCAGCAGACTGTTTGTACCGTTGTTTTTAATGTAAGCATCAGGCTTTGGATATTCCCTTACTACACGGGCTACATCTTTTACACGGATAACATTACCTGTGGGGTCGGTATAAACGATTTGGTTTTTGATGTCTTCTTCAGTGTTGTAAGAAGTGGGAATGTGTATGGGTGTTATTTGTTCCGCATTGTCCAATTCCCCACCATAATAAACAGCACCCTCTAACTGTGCGGCAGCTAAAACGCTCATTGGTTTTACTCCGTAATAAGCCAACTTATCGTTATCGGGATAAATGGTAATTTGCTCTTGTGTTAAGCCAAAGTGTTTGACTTTTGAAACCGCCTTTATTTTTCGTAATTCGGTTTCAATAACTTTTAATTCACGGTCAAGTTCCTTATAGGTTTTACTATCGGATTGCACCGTAAGCAAAATAGCTGATGTGTTGCCAAAATCATTGTTGGCTATCAGGGCTAAAACCTGCGGTGGCAACTGCATTTTGAGGTCGCTTAACCCGAATTTTATTTTATCCCAAAAAGCATCAGGGTCTTTTACGCTGTTATTGACTTCTACAAATACAATCAACATTCCTTCTTTGGAAATGGAATAGGTTTTTTCCCTGTTCACTTCTTCAAAGCCATACAAAAAACTTTCTACTTTGGTGGCTAATTGTTCTTCTACCTGTTCGGAATTAGCACCGGGATAAACACCTACAATTAGTCCCTGACGAATAGTAAATTCGGGAAATTCGTTTCTCGGCATTACTATCAGTGAGAACACGCCAAACAGCACGAATATAGATGTAATGATGATGGCTATCTGCTTATGCTTCATAGCCAATTCTATGATATTGAAATTCTTTTTTGTCATAATTACTGAATGATTTTAACAGGTGTACCGTTGTTTAATTTTTGCTGTCCTGAAATGATGATGTTTGCGTTTTGTGGTACTTCGCCTTGTATCAAAACTTTGTTGTCAATCAGGGCAATGGTTTGTACAGGTATCATTTCGGCTTGTCCGCCTTTTTCAATATAAATGAACTGCTTACCGTTTACGTCTTTTTGCAGTGCTTTATTGGAAACCAATAATCCTGAACGGTTGTCTTGTGCTGCAACCTGAACGGAACATATCATTCCGGGCTTTATGTCGCCTGTGGTATTTTGAACTTCTATTTTTACAGGATAAGTATGTGAGAGAATATCTGCCGTTACTCCAATTTCCTTTACTGTTCCTGTTACGGTTTTATTAATGGCATTGATAGTGATTTGTGCTGTTTCGCCTTTTTTAAACAGGCTTATTTCATTTTCTGAAACAGGAATTTTAACGTAAACCGATTGTATGTTCAGCAATTCCAAAGCGGTGTTTGTTGGCACTACATTCATACCTACTTGTATATTTTTTTTGCCAATCACTCCGCCTTCGGGTGCGTATAAGTTGCAATCGCTTACGCCTTTTTGTGCAATGGCTACGGCTGCTTTTGCCTGTGATACGCCTGTTTCCACTTCTACCCATTTTATTTCGGGAAGTGTGCCATTTTCTTTCATTGGTTTCATTCTTCGGTAAGCATCTTCTGCCTGTTGCAGACTTGCTAATGCTACCTGATAGGCATTTTGAGCGTTGGAAGCATTGACTTTGGCTAACAACTGCCCTTTGCTTACCGCCTGTCCTTCCTCTACAAAAATTTCCGTTATTGTTCCCATTGTGGCAAAACTTAAAGCGGTTGTCTTTTGTGCTTCCACTACACCCGAATAGCCCGATTGAATAACTCCGGTGTAACTTATTGACTGTTCGGTTTGAACGCTTACGGTTTTGTCTGTGTCAGCAGGTGTTGTTTTTTCCTGTTGTGAACAAGCTGCGAGTGCTGCAATGCCTATTATGGCAAAATGGTTTATTACCTTCATTTTCTATTTTTTATTTTACGTTTAGACTATATTCGTTTTTTGGTCTGTTTTTAATTTTAAAAAAATGCCCCGAAGAGCATCTTACTGATTTCATTGTGCTGTTATCTCCCGATACCTTTGGTAAGCATATTTACCAACATATCAGCTTTATCTGTCAGTGTTTTGTATTTGTTATGTGTTACAATCTCCGTTTCAACGCCCCGTACACAAGTAACCAGCAACTCACTTAGTATTTCAATCTCAGCTTGTATTTCGGCTCTGTAAAGTTTGCTATCTATACCCAACTTCAATATAGAACCTATCAGCTTTTTTTCTTCGTTATCATATCTGTTTTTAAGTTTAATAAACAGGTCATTGATTGCTTCAGGATGCAAATCAGTTTCAATGGCAAACCTGTACAGGTTTACTTTGGTTTTCAATGTCTTTATTTTGGTAATAATATATGCTTTCAGCATTTCGCTTGCATCAACTTGTTTGCTTATAGCCGTTTTTACCGTCTGGAAAAAATCGTCCATTTCCTGATTTATCACTTGGTCAAAAATTTCTTCCTTACTCTTGAAATAATAATACAATGTGCTTTTCCCCTTGCCTGCTGCTTTGGCAATATCTTCCATAGTTGTTTTGCTCAATCCATATTGCTGTATCAGTTTTTTGGCGGCATCTATGATGCTTTGAATAATAATTTCGTCCTTCTCCATTTAAAAACTTTTAGACTATTTTCGTATTTTGGTCTGCAAATGTAGAAACAGTTTTTTGATTGTACAAGTTTTTTTTCGTTTTGTAAAAAATAATCTTTTCAAGCCTCTATTATTGGGTGGTGGGTGGGCTTGGCTCTTTTGGGTTTGTGAAGCGTTGGCTTTTGTGTATCGGGCAAACCCAAATGTGCCAATGGCGTGGGTTAAAACTTCAATTTTTTTGTGCGGTGGGAAAAAATAAAAATACAGAAGGGTCGGTTGTCGTGTCGGAAAGTCGGTTAGGTTGTTGTCAGGTTTTGGTCGGTCGGTTGATGTCTGCACGGTCGGTCGGTCAGGGTTGCCGGTAACGGTCAAGTATAAGAGCAGTAGCGGATTTCAAGGCGATTACCTGTCCGCCACCACCAAAGTTTATTAAATGCACAGAACTTAATTTTACCACTTCACCCGCTATTGCTTTTATACAATGTTGTATGCCCGTGCTTTCTTTTCGTCCGTGCGTTTGGGCAACCATACTCTTTGGCAAGTTTTGGCTTGCGGGAAGGCTTTTTGAGCGACTTGCCAATGTGTATGGATGCGAAGGGTTGGCTTGTGTCATAATGCTGCTTTAATTAAAAGTCCAACAATAGCTGCGATTAGAATTATTATAGGCTCCTGAATCTTCTTGAATTTTAACAGTATCAATACGGTAATAACCGCAAAAGCAACGGATGTCATGTCTGTAAACTGTCTCATTCCAAGTACGCAGACTGCACCTGCAATTGCACCGATTGCTGCCGCTGTTACACCATCAACAAATGCTTTAATAGCAGGATTTTTTCCATACTTTTTGAAATAAGGAGCGGGAATGACCGTGAAAAGATAGCAGGGTAAGAATGTCGCAAGTGCTGCAATACAAGCTCCGGGAAATCCTCCAACTAAATAGCCAATAAATCCAACCGTAATGACAACTGGTCCCGGAGTTATCATGGTTACCGCAACCGCATCCAAAAATTGTTGTTCCGTCAGCCATTGATGTTCATTTACTACACCTCCATATAAAAATGGAACTATAGCAAGCCCACTGCCGAAAACAAATGCTCCTGCTTTTGAGAAAAACCAAAACAGTTGTGCCAATTTCCCTGTGACTGAAATGCTTGTAATTGATAGCAACGTTAGAGAAACAGGAAAAAAGGAGTTTACTGATTTTAAAAATTTCGGTGGTGCTTTAACGAACCACATCAAAACACCCGCAGCCACAACGAGGGAAATAATTTCTGTTTCTGTAATAAATGTAGTTACTGCAAGCAAAATAAATATTCCCCAAAGCAGATAATCTTTTCCAATGGTTTTCTTTGTCAGTTTGTAGCTACTGATGGCAATTATTCCGATTACCGCTGTACCAACCCCATAAAATACGGCTTGCATCCACGGCAATCCTCCAAATTTCACATAAGCAAAGCCGATAGCAAGTACCATTAAAAAAGACGGTATCACAAACGTAACTCCTACAATGGTTGCCCCAATAATGCGGTAGTGAACATAACCCATATAAATGGCAAGTTGGGCTGCAAGTGGTCCTGGGGCCAGTTGAGCCAATGCAAGACCTTCTTTATATTCGTCTTCTGTTACCCATTTTCTTTTTTCCACAAGGTCACGGTGCATATAGCCAACAAGTGCAACGGGTCCTCCAAAACCAATTGTTCCGAGTTTTAAAAAATAAAGGGTTAAATCCTTTAACGAATATGGAATTTTATTTTCTGACATGGTTACATGGATTATTTCTGATACTATCTCTGCTCATTTCAAAATTTTCCTTTTCTTCCTGTGTTAGTTCGTTCAGAATGTTTTTGAAATTTATGTTCAATATGTTTAATTCCTGCTGCAAGCTATCAATAATTGGCTGGTGCTTAACACTGATATTGTTCCATGAGGAATCAATTTTGCTTTTCAGCAGTTCAATTTGCAGCGACTTATTTTGAATTTCAGAATCGTTGTTTAATTCGTTATTAATTATTTTGATATTTTCCTTCAATAGTGAAATTTTCGTATCTCTTTTTATTTGCAGATTTTCAATTGCCTTTTCATATTCGGGAGTGGATACATGTCCGTATTTTGCACTGTGTTTGTCCGTTTTTTTTCTATACTCATCTCCAAATACACCCAATTCTTCTTCTATTTTCTGATTATTCAATTCTATCCTATCATGAAAGGGAGCAGATAACAAAGTCAATTCCTGTAATAGATTTTCCTTTTTTAAAGTAAGTGGAGTAATTAGTTTAACCGAATCATCCTGTATCATTTGTTGTTCCTGTTGATAAGCACATTTCGTCTTTGCATAATCGTTGAGCCAATTTTCTGTTTTATTTTCGCAACTGGTCATCACTGCCGAAAGAGCGACAATTAAAGAAACAGACGTATTTCGTAAAAAAATCATTGCTTAATTATTTGACGGTTTAATTTTCAAATCATCAAAATAAGTTATTGCATCGGCTTTTGTCCACAAACCGATAAGTCCTGCCGACTTAAAAGTATCGTCTGTTGTTTCAATTAGTTTCTTTCCGTTGAGTGAACAAATAATTTTGTTCCCTTTCATTTCAATGGTCATGGTGAACCATTCGCCTTGCTTAATGTCACTATCAACGCTTTCTAATTGTTTGCGGCTACCGTCAACCACACGGTACAGTCGGAAATTATTTTCAAGCGGATTGTATCTCGCAATGTAATAGTTGTCTTTGTCAATGTATCTCCAAACCAATCCACCACCTTGGTCTTCCTCGCCTGATATTGCCTTGATTTTAACAGTAGCCGAAAAATCTTTATATCCAATTTTATTAAGTACAAGCAAATTGTAACAGCTTCCTTCATTTATTGCTTCCTGTGCAACTGCTTTATTCCCGTTGTCGTTCACAACGCTCCACTTTGTACTTTTGGAGTTACCAGTTACAGCAGTTGAAAAACCTGCGGGCACTTGCCCTTCTTTATCGTTCTCAAAATTGAATAGTGTATCGGACTTTCCGATGTATTCATATGGCATATTTTTTTGTGTCATTTTGTTTTCTTTTGAAGTGCTGCTGCAAGCTGTAATGGCAAGCAGTGCAAGTGTTATTATGGTTTGTGTTTTCATTTACTCGTTTTTAAATTTATTCTCCATTAATTTTTCTTTGAATGTTGATTTAAACGTATAAGCAAAGGTGAACATTACGGCTCGTGTATCTAATTTAAAAATCCTGCTGAACTCGTAATTGGAGTCGGAAATCCTGAAACCGCTTTGCTGTGTGTTGAAAATATCTGTTACTGCAAACCCCAATCTTCCCTGACCTTTCATGATTTTTTGCTGAAAGCCCATATCCACAAAATATACGGCAACTTTTTCTCCTTGTGGAATAGCAATCGGTGATGTATAATTTCCAATCAATTGAATTTTTCCGTTTTTCCAAAGCGTAAAATTGTTGATGAGTTTGGTGAAATACGCAAATTGATTTCGTTGTAAGTTTAATGTCGGTTCGTTGGTTTCAATTTGCAAATCATAACCCGAAAGATTTAGATTTATACTCCAGAATTTGAAAGGATTGTAAGTAACAATTCCTTCTAACCCGTATGTAGTGGCGTTGCCGAAATTCTGCGGTTGTGTAAATGCTACACCATTGCTGTCTAAAATGGTGAATGGCAAAATTACATTGCTTGTGTTTCGGTAAAATGCAGAAGCGGTAAAACTCCCTTTTTTGAAAAAATGATTGTAGGATAATTCCACCGAATGTGCCAATTCGGGATTCAGTTTTGGATTTCCTGCACGTTGATTCAGCGAATCGGTAATATCTGTAAAGGGTATCATCTGCCCGAAAGTAGGGCGGTTTATTCGCCTGCTGTAACTTAACTTGAGCATATTTCTTTGCTCTGTATAATAAATCAGGTTCGCGGAGGGGAACAAATTGAAATAATCGTTGGTAAATTTCAAGGGATTTAATTCTGTGTTACCATTGTTCCAAACCTGCTCGGCACGAAGTCCGAAAGTGTATTTCCATTTCGGTGATTGTTTTTCGCCAACCCAACCTGTATATTGAAAATATGCAGCGTGAATTTGTTCACTGAAATTAAAAATGTCGGTATTTAAAGTGTCGTTAACAAAACTTCCGTTTAACAGGTTGGAACGTAGAAAGTCATTGTCCAAAAATCGAAGTATTGTTTTGTATCCCGTTTCAATGATTCCCTTTTCTTTTATCGGGTGTGCATAATCGAGAGATATATTAGTGAGGTTAGTGTTTTCATAATTATGTGTTTTCTGCAAAAACGGATTTCCGACTTCAATGTTTTGGTCAGATAATAATTGCGTGGTTATGTCGGTATTTTCCCTATTGTAACCAATGGAAGAACTCGCATTGAACGTTAAGAGTTGGTCGGGGTTGTTGAATTTTCTGGTATAATTAAAAGACGCTTCGCCTGTATGAAAACGTCTTATTTCGTTGGAATGTCTGCGATTCCGACCTGTTAAGTCATAAGCGGATGTTTCGGTTGTGCTGGTTAATGTTTCACTGTTGTCTTCTCCCTGCATTAACCAAGTTCCCTCAAAGTGAAAAATATTTTTCTTGTTAGGAGTATAGTCAATGTTAAATCGTGCAGTTTGAGTTTGAATGGTTCGCTCGTCAAACCTTCGCTGTGTTAAAAAATATTCGTTTGGTAAATCAAATTGAGTGCGGTCTCCATATACTCTGCGGGTTCTTGTGGTAAACCAGTTATCGTAAGCAAGACCAAAATTCCATTTTTCAGTTTTGTGATTAAGTAAAAGCGTTCCGTTCAATCGGTAGCGTTCACCAAATCCTGCACCCACTGCAAAGGCTCCGTTTGTTCCTAAACCGTTGTTGTTTTTCAATACGATATTAATTATTCCTCCTTCGGCA
Organism: Bacteroidales bacterium UBA6244; assembly: GCA_002440885.1. Lineage (GTDB taxonomy): Bacteria > Bacteroidota > Bacteroidia > Bacteroidales > F082 > UBA6244. The sequence goes on along the minus strand of DJVY01000247.1, from coordinate 3,834 downwards.
TCTGCGTCATATTTTGCGGATGGATTGGTAATAATTTCTATTCTTTCAATGCTGCTTGAGGGGATTTGCTCAAGATTTGCCATACGGTCGGCTCCACCAATGCCGGAAACCCTTCCGTTAATCAGTATCAGCGGACTTTTACCTCTTAACGTAATTTCTCCGTCTGCACCTATCACAACTCCGGGCATGTTTTTGAGTAAGTCCGCAGCTGTTCCGCCAATTTGTGTAATGTTTTCCGAAGCGTTCATTACAATTCCTTCTTCCGTTTTCTTTATCAAATTGCGAATGGCTGTTACTTCTACTGAGTTTAGGTCTGTGATGTCAAACGCTAACACAATATTCCCAAGTTTCAGATTTTTATTTTCTGCACTAAGTGAAACTGGCTGTTTTTGTTTTACAAATCCTATAAACTGAAAATGGATGACATATTCGCCCAAGGGTAAATTAGTCAGGGCAAAACTTCCTGTACTGTCTGTAATTGTTCCGCTGACAATGTTTGTGGAATCGTTTTTTGATGTAATAAACACGTTGGCAAACTCAACAGGTGTACTTTCACTATCAAGCACTTTTCCTGTTATGCTGCCTGTTTCCTGTGCATAAGCAGATAAATGGATTATAAATAGGAATAAACAGAAAATAATTCTCACCATCATTCATTTATTTAGTGTTTGCTACCCATAAGCGTTTTGGACTTTTGCCAACCGGAATAGTCGCCACCACTTTCCAATTTGCAACATCAATAATACTTGCATCATTGGATGAAGTGTTGCTGACCACAGCAAATTTTCCGTCAGATGTAAATTCAATCCAGCTCGGTTTTTTTCCGACTGTAATATTTTTCAGGATTTTATCCGATGCTACATCAATAGCCGTTACATCATTGGTGAACTGGCTTGTCAGGTAAACCGTTTTGCCATCAGGTGCAACGCAAAGTCCGTGGGCAGCTTGCCCTTCGTTGTCGAATTTGTCCGATTGTGGTAAAAGCACCTGTGCAATAATTTTGTTTTGCTCCGCATCAATCTTTACCAAGCCATGAAACCAGCGTAGGGTAAGGTAAATAAATTTGCCGTCGGGTGTTGCTGTCATCACCCTTGGAAACCCGAAAGTTGGAATTTCAGCTACGACTTTCATGCTGTCCAGATTTACTTTCACAATTTTATTGTCACCTTCGGAAGTCACCCAAACAGTTTTTCCGTCAGGCATAGGTAATACAATGTGAGGGTTTCTGCCAACGGGAATTGAATTGACCAGTTTCCAGTCATTGGTTGAAATGACATCTACTTTATGTTCTCCGTTGATGGCAATTAAAACATACATTCCGTCAATACTGAAACTCAACTGGTGGGGTGTCTTACCAACGGGAATGGTCTGTTTAACTTTGTTATCAGCTTCACTAATGATGGAAACCGTGTTATCGCCTTCATTGCTTACGGCAATCCAATTTCCGTCAGGTGAAACGGCTACCCCGTGTGGTTTGCTGCCTGTTTTTATGTCGGCTATTTTCTGGTTTTTCTGAATATCGACTACTGAAATAAAACTGTCGCCGAAGTTGGTAATGTACGCTTTTGGAGTTTGTGCAAAAAGCACTGTACTAATAAGAGCTATTGCTGTTGTTAGGATTATTTTGTTCTTCATTTTGAAAAAATTTAAAATGTTTTATCGTACAAAGGAAACCATTGAATCTGTAGAAAAATGGGAAACGGAACTGTTTATTGAAAATTCACTTCGAAAATATGCAGGTCTCCATCACTTCGGTAACAAAGTTCCCAGCCGCTGGTATCTGAAATTTTCTTTGCAATAGACAATCCAAGTCCCCACGAATCAGGATTCCCCGATTGCTTATAAAAACGGTTAAACAATTTTTCTTTATCCAATATTGAGTCTTCTCCCTCTTTTTTATGGCCTGAATTGGAAATAGCAAGCTGCTTTTCTCCTACATAAATGGTTAATATTCCATTTTTTGTATTATGCAAAAAAGCATTTTTAAGCAGGTTCTGAATAAGTATTTCAGTGAGCATGGTATTGCCCTGTACAATCAGTTGGGCTTCTGTTTCAATCGTTACTGAGATATTGAGTTTTGATTTCTGTTCTTCATAATATTCCATCGATTGCCGTATAATCTGATTTACATCAACCTGGTCAGTTAACAGGAACTGCCGATTTTCAATTTTCGAAAGTAAAAGAAGGGTTTTATTTAGTTTTTTTAAACGTTGGGTGGAACTGATAAGTCCTTCCACAATCTCTGCCTGCTCTTTTGTTAATTCAGCCCGTCCTATAAGGGCTTCCAGTCGTGACTGTATAACGGCAAGTGGTGTTTGCATTTCATGGGAGGCATTTTCAATAAATTGTTTTTGACTGGTAAATACTTCCATATTTTTCAAAACCAATTCATTAATGGACTCATTAAGCATTTTAAATTCATCAATCTGAGAAGATGATAACTCCGGGAGCCGCTGCTTGTCGAGGCGAAAACCACGAAGTTTTTCCAACATGTCGTAGAATGGTTTCCAAATCTTCCGTGAAATTATTCGTTGCGATAGATAAAAAGAGAGCGATAGCCCAGTAAGTAATATTCCAAGAAAAAGGGCAATTGTGCCTATCATTTCATCGGCTTCAAGATGCGGGGCTAAAATCTCCAGTTTGTAATATTGGTTATGGATTTCTACAAAAGTGGTTAATTTCCTGTATTCATCCAGTTCATCATCTACAGGTTCATAAATTAGCGTATCTGTATAGTTTTCTTTGCTTTTTTGGAAAGTTGCAGCATCTATGGCATAAAAAGTAAAATCGTCCAGCGGGTTATCACCTTGAAATGGAGCTTCATGATTGGTTTTGAGGTATGCAAGCAGGTTAATTTTTCTATTATGCAACACCTCGTCCACATTCCGAAGTACATTCCAGTTAAGCACTACGTAAAACAGAATGGAAAAAATTCCAAACAGAATCATGAAATAACGCAATTGAATGCGTGATGTGTAGGTAAGCAGTTTCATAGTGCTTTTATTTGATAACCTATACCATAAATATTGTTTATTTCTAATTCTGCCCCAGCTTCTTTCAGCTTGCGTTTTAAGTTCCTTATCTGTGAGAAAAGGAAATCGAAACTTTGGGCTTCATCCACATAATCGCCCCAGATATATTCTGCCAGCGACACCTTGGAAAGAACCCGTTTATGGTTATTAATGAGATAACTAAGTAAAGCGAATTCCTTTTTAGTAAATGAAATGGGGCTATCAAGGTTGTTTACTCCAATGAGGTGTTGGTCAGGTTCAATAACCAGATTGGAAAAATTAACAACTTTGTTAGTCTTAAATTGCTTTCTACGGATAATGGCTTTAATTCTGGCATTTAGTTCGGAGAAATAAAAAGGTTTGGTTAGGTAATCATCGGCACCCAGTCCAAGCCCTTTAAGTTTATCATCTAATGAATCACGGGCTGAAAGTATTATGACCCCGTTCGTCTTGCCTTCTTTATGCAGGGCTTCAAGTAAATCAAAACCATTTCCATCAGGCAAGTTAATATCAAGGACAATGCAATCGTAGTCGTAAAGGGCGATGCTTTCAGCAGCAGAACGAAATCCCTTGGAAGAATCATACAGGTATCCTTCTTTGGATGCAAAATCTTCCAAACTTTTTAATAATTGCGGTTCGTCTTCTACGATAAGTAATTTCATAAATACAAAATACGGGATTAATTCTGTAGAAACGTTGGCAAAAATTCAAGCTCTTTTGGTTTTTTTGAGTTGGCTCTGCGTGTCGGCAAAAAACCAAATGTGCTTGACCGTGCGGTGGCTTCTCAGCATGGCATACAACGGATTTGGGCTAAAAGATGGTG
>DJVY01000031.1 GCA_002440885.1 Bacteroidales bacterium UBA6244 | reverse complement strand
TGTTATAATTTAACAAATCTTTATGATTTCGTGTAGCCTACCTGATCAAGCAATCGCTACCTTTGCCGTACAGTCATAAAGTCATGCAAAAGTTATTTTTCTTAGTCATTTTAGTTTTCACTGCCGGAATGGCGATAACAAAGACCTATTCAACAAATCAAAATTCAAATACCATGCAAAACACTGAAAATAAGATAGCTACTTTTGGAACCGGGTGCTTCTGGTGTTCGGAAGCCATTTTTGATCAACTCAACGGTGTTGTAGAAGTGAAACCGGGATATAGCGGAGGCACTGTAAAAAATCCCACTTACAAGGAGGTGTGCACCGGCGAAACAGGTCATGCCGAAGTGATTCGCATAGAATACAACCCTGACGTGATTTCCTACAAAGAACTGCTGGAGGTTTTCTGGAAAACCCACGATCCTACCACATTAAACCGTCAGGGAGCTGATGTGGGGACGCAATACAGGTCGGTTATTTTTTACCACGATTCAGACCAGGAAAAGGAAGCCAGAGCCTATAAAAAGGCGCTGGAAGAGGCTGAAATATGGTCTAATCCCATCGTTACAGAAATATCCCCTGCAACCGCTTTTTATTACGCCGAAGACTACCACAACGATTACTACGCCAACAATCCGGCCAATGGATATTGCAACTTTGTGATCACTCCCAAAATAGAAAAGTTTAAAAAGGTTTTTTCGGAAAAGCTAAAACCAGAACTTTAACTTTTTGATTAATTCTAAAGTAAAAAAAAAGAGGCTTCCTTTGTAGGAAAGCCTCTTTTTGTGTAAGTGTTTTTTTAAACTATTCTTCTACAGGAGTAGTTTCTTCGTTGGTTTCTTCAGCGGCTTCTTCGGCTACAGCTTCTTCAACTTCACCTTTGGCAGCTCTGGCAGCTTTTACCTGAGCTTCAATTTCTGCTGCTTTTTGTTTTGCAATTTCAGCGGAGCGGGCTTCGTTTACTTTGGCTTCAGCCTCGAGTCTGGCTTTACGTTCTGCTCTGGTTTCGTCGCCAATGGCGGCAATTTTAGCAACACGTTTAGCATCTTTCTCTTTTTTCCAGGCTTCAAACTTCAGCTCGGCCTGAGCTTCTGTAAGCGCACCTTTGGTAACTCCTTTGGCCAGGTGATTTTTGTACAAAACACCTGTGTAGGAGAGTAATGAACGAACGGTGTCAGTAGGCTGCGCGCCATTCTGTAACCATCTCAGGGCTTTTTCAACATCCAGGTTGATCTCAGCCGGGTTTGCAATCGGATTGTAAGTGCCAATCTTCTCAATAAATTTTCCGTCTCGTGGTGCACGACCATCCGCCACAACGATATGATAAAAAGGACTTCCTTTTTTACCATGTCGTGTTAATCTCATCTTAGCTGGCATAACTAATTAATTTTTAAATGAATACTTAATGTTTTTAAAAACGGCTGCAAAGGTGCGAACTTTTTTTTGATTTTGAAAGCTTTTTCTTTCCTTTTTCCATTTGTATTCTCTTCGGATCAGGTTAATGTATTGGATGCCTTTTTTAACTTAACCTCAGTAGGTTGCACTCATGTCCGGATTTATTCTTTTATTTTATGCACTAAAGTTATTAACATCACCACGATCTTCTGGATTTTATTTAACTTTGTGAAATCACCATAACTTTAGTAAGAAACTAAAAATCAATTGTATAATAAATGGGTGAGGAGATGAGTCATGTTTTTAATTCATCATTTCTCCCAGTCAAAAAAAATCATAAACCAACTGCATGTTTTTAATTTTCGATACAGAAACCACCGGACTCCCGCAACGTTATGATGCCCCGTTAACCGATTTTAATAATTGGCCACGCATGATTCAGCTCGCCTGGCAGCTCCATGATGAGCATGGAAAACTGATTGAGGCGAAAAGTTTTATCGTGAAACCTGAAGGCTTTGTTATTCCCTATGGGGCTGAAAAAGTACATGGCATTTCTACCGAACGTGCTCAGCGTGAGGGTACATCACTCGCCGGGGTGCTCGACTTCTTCAATGAAGCACTTCACAAAGCCCAAATTATTTCAGGGCATAACATCGAGTTCGACAACAGCATTGTTGGTTGCGAGATGTTACGTAAGGAGCGCCAAACCACGCTTTTTGAGAAAATTATTGTCGATACAAAGGAGGCATCGACAGATTTTTGTGCCTTACCGGGTGGTCGGGGAGGTAAATTTAAATGGCCCACCCTCGATGAACTGTACGTAAAACTATTTGATGCCCATTTTGATGCCGCCCACAATGCTTCTGCCGATGTACAAGCTACGGCACGCTGTCTTTTTGAGCTTATCCGCCGCAGGATTATCAAAGCCTCCGATTTAAAATTGCCGACAGACCTGATTGAAGATTTTATCCGTGAAAACCCTGAAACCATTCAATCGCAAGGGTTTGAGTTTGATTCTTTTCACGAAGGTGCAGCCACTCAAACCGAAGAGGCCGATCAGCTGCAACTGGAAATGCCTACGCTCGTTTCAGGTGAAATGGACTTTACTCATTTGCATGTCCATACCCAGTTCTCAGTTTTGGATGGTCTGGCCGACATTGATTTAATGGTCGGTAAAGCTAAAACAGACGGAATGACGGCCGTGGCCATCACCGACCATGGATATATGTTTGGCGTAAAAAAATTCCATGATGCGGTAACGAAATCTGGGTTAAAGCCGATCATTGGCTGTGAGACTTACGTTGCCCGACGTTCGATGCACTTAAAAGAAAACAAAGTCGACGGATCAGGCTGGCACTTGGTTCTGCTGGCGAAAAATAAAACCGGTTATGATAACCTGGTTCGGCTGATTTCGATGGCCAGCATCGAAGGATATTACTACCGACCACGTGTAGACAAGGAATTGTTGAAAAAACACAGTGAGGGGCTTATTGCCCTCACAGCCTGTTTGGGGGGTGAAATTCCCGACAAAATTATTCATCTGGGGGTTGAAAAAGCGGAGGAGGCTTTGCTGGAGTATAAGGATATTTTTGGAGATGACCTCTACCTGGAGATCATGCGCCATCCTACCGGTGATCCTGAAATGGACAAGAAAGTGTTTGATGATCAGCAATATGTTATCGAAGCAATGAAAGGACTGGCTGTAAAACACGATTTAAAACTTGTGGCTACCAACGATGTCCATTTCATCAATGCCGATGATGCCGGAGCACACGACAGGTTGATTTGTATTGGTACAGCCAGAGATTTGGACGACCCTAACCGACTTAAATATTCAAGACAGGAATGGTTTAAGACCCAAAAGGAGATGACCGCCTTGTTTGCTGATCTCCCCGAAGCCATAAGTAATACCAAAGAGGTCGTCGATAAAATTGAGACTTACGAGCTGGATCATGCTCCCATTATGCCGGAGTTTATTATACCGGAGCCGTTTTCTTCTGCCGATGATTACTTACGCCATATTACCTATGAGGGGGCTGCATGGCGCTACAGCGATATTACCCCTGAAATTGCCGAGCGTATTGATTTTGAGTTAGAGACCATAAAAAACATGGGTTTCCCTGATTATTTTCTTATTGTTTGGGATTTCCTCAAAGCCGCCCGTGATATGGGTGTGTGGGTTGGTCCTGGCAGAGGAAGTGCCGCAGGATCAGTGGTTTCGTATGCCCTGCGCATCACCGACATCGACCCGTTGAAATACGACCTCCTGTTCGAACGTTTCCTAAACCCCGACCGTATCTCCATGCCGGATATCGATATCGATTTTGATGATGATGGCCGCGACAGGATTTTGAAGTGGGTTCGCGATAAATATGGCAGCCGGCGTGTGGCTCACCTGATTACCTTCGGCACAATGGCTGCAAAAATGGCTATTCGCGATGTGGCTCGCGTACAACAACTGCCGCTCTCCGAAGCTGATCGTCTGGCCAAAATGGTTCCCGAAACTCCGGGTATTACCCTCGATAAAGCCATGAAAGAAGTTCCGGAACTGAAAGCTGAGCTAGACAACGGAAAACCAGAAATATCTTCCGTACTGGCCAATGCCATTACCCTTGAAGGCTCGGTTCGCAACACGGGAACACATGCCTGTGGTATCATTATCAGCCGCGAAGACCTGGATGCTTACGTGCCTGTTACTACAGTGAAAGATTCGGTTCTTGATTACGCCACCCAGTACGATGGGAAATATATCGAATCTGTCGGCTTGCTAAAAATGGATTTCCTGGGGTTAAAAACGTTGTCAATCATTAAAGATACCCTTGAGAATATTAAGAAATCAAGAGGTGAGGTAATCGACATCGAGAAAATTTCCTTTGATGATGAACTGACTTACCATCTGTTTAGTCAAGGCGATACGGTGGCGTTGTTTCAGTTTGAGTCGGATGGCATGCGTAAACATCTGAAAAACCTGAAACCTACTCGTTTTGAAGACCTTATTGCTATGGTCGCGCTGTACCGTCCCGGTCCTATGGAGTATATCCCCAATTTTATTGACCGCAAGCAAGGTCATGAGAAAATTGAGTACGACTTGCCTGAGATGGAAGAATACCTGGAGGAAACTTATGGCATCACAGTTTATCAGGAACAGGTGATGTTACTTTCGCGTAAGCTGGCCGGATTCACCCGCGGACAGTCCGACAGCCTGCGTAAGGCGATGGGGAAGAAGAAGATCGAAGAAATGGAAAAGCTGAAGGCCTTGTTTCTCGAAGGATGTAAGGCTAATAACCTGGCGCTTGACAAAGTTGAAAAAATTTGGAAAGACTGGGAATCGTTCGCGAAATACGCTTTTAATAAATCGCATGCTACCTGTTATGCTTATCTGGCCTACCAAACGGCGTATCTGAAAGCCCATTATAAACCAGAGTTTATGGCGGCCAACTTAAGCCGTAACCTCAACGACATCAAGAAAATTACCCACCTGATCAGCGAAACCAAGCGCATGGGCATTTCGGTGCTTAGGCCTGACATCAACGAAAGTTCGCTTAACTTCACCGTTACCAAAGAAGGCGTGATTCGTTTTGGTCTGGGAGCTATAAAAGGTGTTGGTGGTGCGGCCGTGGAACAGATGATTGAAGAACGGGAGCGCAATGGCAACTTTACCAGCGCATTTGATTTTGCCAAACGCGTCAGCCTGAAATCTGTTAACAAGCGGAGCTTTGAAGCCCTGGCCAAAGCGGGTGCATTTGATGGATTTGAAGGATCGCACCGGGCACAGTATTTTTATCAGGAAAATGATGGAGCTCCTGCGTTTCTTGAAAAAATTATCCGGCATGGTTCAGCTTTTCAGGAACAAAAAAATTCGCAACAGGTAAGCCTTTTCGGCGATATGGAAGATATTGCCGTGCAAGATCCCGAACTGCCGGAATGCCCTCATTGGAATATGGCACAACAGCTATTTTCTGAGAAAGAAGTAACCGGGTTTTATATTTCAGGTCATCCCCTCGACGCGCATTCGGTCGCCATGAACAGGTATTGCAACACCACCATCGACGACCTGCGCAACAACATGTCTGCTCTGGCCGGTCATGCCATTACCTTTGCGGGGATGGTAACTTCAGCTGTTGAACGTACTTCCAAAAAAGGTGCACGCTACGGTCAGTTTGTGATAGAGGATTTTTCGGGCGACATCACCATAACCCTCTTCAATGAAGACTACTTGAAACGCAAACACCTGATGGAAGCCGGTAACAATTTGTTTATCACAGCTAAAGTGGAAGAAAGACACCATCAGCCGGGTGTATTCGAGATTCGGATCGTGGACATGTGGCTGCTCAACGAAACCATGAACAAGCTAACCGAAACCATTACCCTGAACCTGAAAGTGGAGGATCTTTCTGATGATATTATCCGTGATTTAGCCGCGTTGATCGACCGATACAAAGGACAGTGTCCTCTAAAACTCAACCTGACTGAAAAAGAAGAAAACATCCACCTGACCCTCAAATCGGGTAATGCAAAGGTAGATCCTGAGCATTTTGTGAACGCCCTTGCCCTTATAAATCAGTTTCCATACTCTATTCAGTAAAAAAGTGAAATAAAATGACCACTTAAACTTGATTTCTATTTATTTTTGCAACTTTAAAAAATTAAAATATAACACTATGGCACTGGAATTAACAGACGCTAACTTTGAATCACTGGTTATTAAATCCGATAAACCCGTAATTGTCGATTTTTGGGCAGTATGGTGCGGCCCTTGCCGTATGGTCGGTCCAATTGTTGAAGAAATTGGACATGATTACACCGAAACTGCTATGGTAGGTAAACTCGATGTAGACCATAACCCCGAAGTAGCCCGGAAATATGGTATCCGCAATATCCCTACCATTTTATTTTTCAAAAACGGTGAGGTGGTTGATAAACAAGTAGGTGCAGTACCAAAACAAGTTCTTGTATCTAAACTGGAAGCCTTACTTTAGGCTGAATTCACATACATGCCAAAGGCTGTTTTAAACAGCCTTTTGGCGTTATAACCCTTTTTCTTTGGATAAGTACATTCAACACAGCCGCATAGAAGCTTTTAATTCGTTGGAATTGATTGCTCATCAAGCTGTTGAGGGTTTTATTACCGGACTTCATAAGAGTCCTTTTCATGGTTTTTCGGTGGAGTTTGCTGAACATCGACAATATAATCCCGGAGAATCTACCCGCTTTATCGATTGGAAGCTTTATGGGAAAACAGACAAACTTTATGTAAAGCGCTTCGAGGAAGAAACCAATCTGCGTTGTCATCTGGTTATCGACAGGTCTTCCTCGATGTATTTTCCTGCTGTAAATCAAGTTGATATCGATCATCCGAACAAAATCCTTTTTTCCGTTTACGCGGCTGCGGCCTTATCGGTTTTGATGAAAAAACAACGTGATGCCGTCGCTTTAAGCTGCTTTAGCGATCAGCTGGAACTCCATACCGAAGCACGTTCGAGTGTGACTCACCATAAATTCCTGATGGCGGAGCTTGAGAAAATCATAGAATCAAAGGAAGTTAATGGTAAAAGTACCGATGTGGCCTTTTCATTACACCGTCTTTCGGAGATGATCCACCAACGCTCGCTGGTGATTATTTTTAGCGATATGCTTGATCACCACGACGACCTGGAAGAGCATTTTGCCGCTTTACAGCACCTGAAACACGACAAGCATGAAGTGATTTTGTTTCATGTAAAGGATAAAAAATTTGAAGAACAGCTTGACTTCGATGACCGGCCTTATCGGTTTGTTGACATGGAATCAGGTGAGGTTATTAAGCTGAATCCTATAGATATAAGAGACAATTACCGCAAAGCAGCCACCCAATCGCGGTTGATGCTGGAGCAGCGCTGCGGCGCTTATGGCATTGAGTACGTTGAAGCGGATATCAATCTGGGCTTTGAGGGGATTCTCCTTCCTTATTTTTTCAAACGGCAGAAGTTGTATTAGTACAACGTTTTAATGCCTTCTAAAGTTTGATTTTTATTTCTGCTTTTACCTCTGTTTTGTGGTTTCCATCAATTTCATCTGCTCCTGAGCTGATGGTATTTTGGTTAAAGTAGGTGGTTTGTGCCAACCTCACCCAAAAGTTGATCCGGGGCGAAACCCGCCACTTGGCCATCAGGTAAACGCGTTGCCCGTCGCCAAAATATGAAGGCACGCTAAAGGCATAAAGCACATCGTTTTCATAAGTGTAAATGCGTGAATCATAACCATCTGTGCCAAACAGAGCATACCTGAAAGTGAGTTCCACCGGAAACTTTTCGGGTCGGTACAGGATGTCGTGATACAGCATGTAGCCATTTTCGGCTTTGCCGGATTCCTTGTGGAAATACACAACATCTAGTCTGTTTTTGAAGGTGAGGACTGGTAAAATTTCGTAAGCGATAAAAAACCTGAACTCGTTGCGTTTAACAGTAGTGAGTTTTTTTGTGTAATCGTATGGAGCACTGTAGTTTTCTTCTTTTTCTTTCATTCGGATGCGCAGGTAGGAACTGATAGCCCGAACAGGAGTATAAGTTAATTGTAAGAGATAGTCATGGCCTGTTGATGGGGCATCCACCCGGTATTTAAGCCACGGATATTGAAAATGGTCGATGTATCCTGACAGGTTTAAGCTTTTGTATAACAAAGCTTTAAATCCAAAATAAATACCTCGTTCGTTGGCCAGCGCACTGCTTTCGTAAAAGGGATTGTTGTAAAAATTCTGGTATTGTAGTCCGTAATCGTGGTATAATAGAGTCATCATGAATTGATCAGAAAACAGGGTGTTTATTCCGGCAAGACCGGCTTTCCCTCCGTTAGAGGACATAGAAAACTCACCGAAAAGGTTAAACGTATTGAAGTTGAGAGCAATATCGCTTCCGTAGTTGGTTAGTCGATCTCCGGTGAAATTGAAATTTTGGTACACATCGTTTGAAGCCTTTATTGCCGTACCGAAAGTAGTTTGGTAAGCCGTAAGCCCGATTTGTAGCCTGTTCGACTGATATGAACCGTGAGCTCCATAAGCCACTACCTGCAAACTTCTTTTGTCGAGCAATTCGTTAATGGTACGGTGCATGCCGGTTTCCTGGATGCTTGTAACTCCCTCATCCTGATCTACTACGTCGGCCTCAACGTTGCTGTCGACGCGGTTAGATGAGAAAAACGGTGTAAAGAGAAGTCCCTTATAACCAAAGGTGACGGCAGCGCCCCTGAAGAACCTGTTTTCGTTGGAAGACGAGTTGGCGCGTATACCACGCCCGAATTTCCGTATCTGCGTTCCTTCAGCAGATTTGCCGAACGACAGCCCGCTCCACAAGGTTAGCCCTTGTCCGAATTCGAGGTGGTAGTCTCCTACAACAATCTGTCTGACAAAGCCTTCTGTTTCAGCATACAAAAACAGGGAAGCGAAGTCAAACGCAGGACCTGTTTTATTGCCAATTAAAGTCTGTAATGTGTCAAGCAATTTGTTTTTCCATATCGGTTCCCCTGCGTCCTTATCCAGGGTAAACCCAAACCTTATTTTATTTTTAAAGTTAAAAGCGTACCGTGTATAGTATTTCTGCGGTGTTCCAAGATAGGCCGAGCCGGGAAAATAGATTGCTGAATCGATGGGGATTTTGTAACCTGCCCGTTTTTCGAGCACCTGTTCGTAGCGTGCTATGAGTTGATGACTTCCATAGTTAAACACATCCTTCAGATTGACAGCAGTTCGCTTGTCTGAATCTTTTATTGTAACAAACAGCATCATATTTTTTATCGTTTCTTCATCGAAACCCGGGATATTTTGTAGTTCAAACAGGCTTACCAACGGCCCGAACTGGCGTATGGTGGTTTTCAAGTTGTTGAGCTGTATGTCGTTAACAAGGTAAAGATCGCGAAGCACCTCGATGTTATTTCCGTTCAGGTTGATGGGGTTTGCAGCGTAATATAAATAGTCTTCCAGCAAGTCGCTGTAATCGAGTTCGATGTCAGTTCGTTCGGCCAAATCTTCGAGCTGGTCGGTGATAAACTCCAGATTTGTTACTGAAGTGCTGTCGGGTTGCTGTGCCAAAGCAGTATTGTTTGCACCAAGGAACGATATCAGCATGAGTATGCAGAGCCAATAGCATGGGTTAGTTCGCTTTTTCATGGCTAGAACTGAAATAAGAGTGACGACTGTGGAGAGAAACCGAGTGTTTCGTGCATACCGGCACTGATGTCGAATGTAAAATGACGCGAGGTGAATCCAAAGCCCATGGTGAATATTTCGCCGTAAGTACTTGTCCCTGTGCGGATAAAGAATCGCTCTTTGATGTTGTATTCAGCGCCGGCACGTACAATTACGGGGCGGTAGTAGGTGTTTTTTTCAGCTTCAGCAGTAACGATAAACTGTTTTGATAGATGCCAAGCCAGCCCCACACGCAAAATCGATTGAATACGTTCGTCGTCGTAGTCGGCCAGTTTTGCCCTGAGGGGGTTAAAAGTCCATACGCCCAGCGTAATTTTCTCGGTTACATCGCTTTGAATGCCAAGCTCAAAGGTGGCACTCCCCTTTTTTCCGTAACCCTCGCCCAGGGCCGCTTGCAGGTAGTTGAGTTGTAACCCGATACGCAAATACGGACCAAAACTCCGTGCATAACTCAGGCCTATTTTTTGCTCATTGTACAGCTGAAATCCGCTGTGGCGATATGATAAACCAAGCACTCCAAACTTGGTTGGAGCTAAAAATCCGGCTGTTTTTGTACTCAATTCATTTTGCATAAAACGGCTTTCGTAGCTTACTGCTGCCGAAAATTGATTGATAAGTGCCATGCCGGCCTGGTTGTTCATAATGCCCCAGAAGTCGGTTAGGGCTACCGAGCAATGTCCCATGCCACCCGATCGGCTGCCTGTCGGCGTGAGCTCACCCGTGGCTCTCAATACCGAAGCAGAAGCCAGTGCTATGATAATCAGTATGCTTATTCTTTTCATCTATTAAAGGATTTTGGTCGGTTTTTTGTTATCTGGTCTTCGCCATTTTTATTTAACTTTAGCACCCTAAAAATAGTTAAAATTTTATACCGGATCACATGGATGGAAAAATTTTTAAATTTCTTAAACAACTGACAGAAAACAATACGCGTGAGTGGTTTAATGCTCACAAGGAACAATATGATGAAGCCCGTTCTGCTTTTCTGGAGGCCGTGGCAGCAACCATACAACAGCTATCGAAAACCAATCCGGGATACCTTCATGTGCGTCCCGCCGATTGTGTTTTTCGTATTTATCGCGATGTCCGTTTTTCTAAGGATAAATCTCCCTACAAGACCCATTTCGGTGCTTATATTTCCACCGGGGGACGGAAATCTCCTGTGGCAGGTCATTATGTGCATGTAGAACCGGGCAATAGTTTTTTAGCCGGTGGAGTTTATAGTCCCGACCCTGTCCACTTGAAAGCCGTTCGGGCGGAGATTTATTTCAACCCCGATGAGTTTTTGGCGATTGTTAACCAACCTGATTTTGTTAGTTTTTTTGGTGAATTGAGCGGCGACAGGCTGAAAAATCCGCCAGCCGGATTTGATAAAGATTCACCTGTGATAGATTACCTCAAGTTTAAGAGTTTTGTGGTGATACATGCTGTAAGTGATGAAGAAATATTTCAATCCCATTTTCCTGATGATTACATCAAAATTTTGGAGGCTATCAACCCTTTAAACACATTTCTGAACAGAGGAATCGCAAATAAACTTGATGAAACCGCCTATTGAGCCGACAACGCGAAAATGGGCGTGTTGGTTCGAAGTAAGGATTTTATAGCTTCCCAGGGAAGATGTACTTGTGTGATCCCGTAGCTGTATGGCGCAATTTCGTAGGGGTTGTAAGTAAACCCGATTCCTGAGGCATTGATAAACATGTTGTGGTTTGGGGTAAGATTGTCAACGAAATACCCATCCTGTTTCAAGCTGCCATCAACGGTTAGTTTTCGGTTGCTCTTGAGTTGAGCTGTGAGCATTTGGGTCAGCAATGAATCGCTATCGGGAAGAAAAACATTCTCAAAAGTGAATGAAGTTCCATCGAGTAGATTAATGCTTTCGTAAGCTATGTTGCTCATTCCATGCGTTCCTCCTGTGAATACATAACGCTCAAATTCCATACAGAGCAAATAGTCTGAATTGTACAAGACACTTGTGTTGATCATTTTCTCCCAACTAAAAGAATGTCCTCCTGTTTCTTTCCACTGTTGGTTTTGTTTCCTGAAGTTCTGATAGTATTCATTTTCATAGGCCAGCAGCATGGTGTCGGGGGAGTTGGGTTGTTGCCCTGATCCGAAAAACTCAAGTTGAATCTTTTTTAGAACCGAGTCGCTGATAGCCGGATTTGTTGAATAAGTTAACGGATACAAAAGTGTTAACTCGATTGTGGCTTCAGGCGTGTCAGTTTTGCCGGGCATCAACTCGAGTTCAGAGTGCAGGTAACTCACATCCAAAGGGATGCTACCTTCAGGATAGTCCACTTTCAATAAAAAATCAATGGTTTCGTTTTCTGGAGTTAAATATACTCCGGAAAGTGCATCAGGATTAAGAATGCCGGTAAAAATGGCGGTGTTGTTTCCCAGCTCGTTCAACGTCACCGAATCTCCAATCATGTTTCCACTGACATTAATACCGGTTCGTTGTGTGGTGTTTTCTGATGATGGATTGTGGAGATAAACATTTCCATACACTTGTTTTTCGTTTCGTATGAGGTTGGCACAGGCCTCGGTCTGCTGACCTGTTTTGCCCTGGTATCTGCCGTAGAACAGTTCAGAACCCGATTTCTGCATTTGGGCGTTTGCCAGAAAAGCTGAAAAAATGAATGAAGCGGTGGTAATAACTCTGATAAACATGATTTTAAAATTTTGAAACATGTGCTGACTCATGCCACAAAAGTAGGTTAATCTTTTTGTTTTAAGAAAAAGATTGGGGTAAAAAGCAAGTAAGAATTGATTTGTTTTACCAGCTTCCGCCGGCTCCGCCGCCGCCAAAGCTTCCGCCGCCAAAACCGCTAAATCCGCCGCCAAAACCGCTGCTTCCGCCTCCAAATCCTGACGAGCCGGAGGAGCCGCCGCTAAAGTTGCTCCATGAACCGCCATGCGAACGGTTGTTGAGTAAACTTCCCAGCAGCAGGGCTGTCCATAAGTTGCTGTTGCGGCTTCCTATGCCGTGGCTGTTTTGCTTACTGCGTCCAATCATGACAATGATAAAAACCATGATGAAAAAGGGGATAAGTGCCACCCACCAAGGGGCTTCCGCTTCCTTGTTATACCCTTTGGCCGATATTTCTCCTGAAGCCAATTTCATCAGCACGGTGGTAGCCTGATCAATGCCCTGGTAATAGTCGCCCTGCTTAAAAGAAGGGATCATCTCATTTTCCACGATGCGTTTGGCTGTGGCATCAGGTACCACAGGTTCAAGGCCATAGCCAGGAGCAATAAAAGCTTTGCCTCCATCGGAGTTGCTGTATTTGGGTTTCACCAGCACCACAATGCCGTTGTTAAAATCACGCTGTCCCACCTGCCATTTCTCGCCGATGGTGAATGCAAACGAAGCGGCATCATATCCGTTCAGGGATTCTACGGTTACTACCACGATTTGATTGGAGGTGGTATCGTTAAAATACCTCAATTTATATTCAAGAGCTTCCGCCTGTGTGCTCGTCAACAAGCCTGCAAAGTCGTTTACAAGCCTTGGTGGATCTGGTCTGACTGGGATGTCCTGAGCCACAAGTGTTAACGAGGTCAGCCAGAGCAGGGCTGCGATATAAAGTTTTACAGATGAGGTAATTGTTTGCATAAAGCTAGCTAAAAGAAATCTCGTCGGATAATTCATTTATGTCGTCAAGGTGGCGTGGAAAGTGTTTCTTTAATTTCTCACCGGCCATTTCAATCCCTTCAATTAGTCCCTGGGTAAAACGCTCCTCTTTAAAATGCACCGCCATCTTGTCTTTGATGTCGTTCCAAAAATTCTCAGGAACGGTAGTGTTGATGCCGGTATCGCCGATGATGGCAAATTTCTTACTTTCTACCGCCAGATAAAACAAAACCCCGTTTCGCATATCGGTTTTATCCATTTTTAATTTTTTGAAGATGTAAGCAGCTCGATCGAGCACTTCACCCTCACAAATTCCTTCCAGGTGAACCCTGATTTCACCCGAGGTGTCCATCTCTGCGTTTAAAATAGCTTTTTTTATGGCTATCTTTTCTTCTTTTCCAAACAAATTTTTCGCTATTGAACTCATGATGGTTTCGTTTTTTAATTAAAAAGACACTTTGGGAGCTGTTTCAGCACCCATTTGGGAAGCAAAATATGGTTTGGGAGAAAATCCAAACATGCCGGCAAGCATGTTTTTGGGGAAGAGTTTGATGTAGGTGTTATACTCTTTGGTAGCGGTGTTAAACTTCTGACGTTCAACGGTAATTCGGTTTTCAGTGCCTTCGAGTTGCGACTGAAGTTCGAGAAAATTCTGGTTGGCTTTCAAATCGGGATAGCGTTCTACCACCACCATCAATTTCGATAAAGCACCGGTAAGCCCTTCTTGTGCCTGTTGAAATTTAGCGAATGTCTCTGCATTCAGGTTGTTGGCATCAATGTTCACCGAAGTAGCTTTAGCCCTGGCATTAATAACGCCTTCGAGGGTTTCCTTTTCGTGAGAGGCGTAACCTTTTACCACTTCTACCAGATTGGGTATCAGATCAGCACGTCTTTGGTACACGTTTTCTACTTGTGCCCATTGCCCGTCAACATTCTCCGACATGGTAACCATGCCGTTATAAATGCCTTTAAACCAGCTGTATCCTACAAATCCTAAGATCACGATTACAATAACGACAATCCAAATTTTCTTCATGATTTAAACAATTTTATTGGTTTTTATGATAATTTTAAATCTCAAAATGCTTCTTTATTTCCTGATGCCGATTTTAAAAACGGGCTGCTAAATTAAAGGTAAAATGAATAGATGCAACACAAAACCCGATAATTAACATTACAGACGTGTGATCAGAACCCAAAAGCCAGACCAATGCCGCCAACAATAAAGCCTACCGCCACATTGATAAGTTTAACGGTGATGAATCCTTTTCTGGTTTCGGCAAGCAAGGGAATGCTTCCATGTCCGTCCTGCACGATTGAGCTGGCCAACAAGATGCTGAATGGGATGTTACCGGAGGCAAAGAGCAATACAAAAACAAGATGCGGTCCTGACTCAGGGAAAATACCAACTAAAACGGCAATCACTAAAACGGTGAACAGGTTGTCGCTGATAATTTTCTCTAAATCCATGTATTGGTTCAAAAAATGCAGGATAAACAAGGTGGCGAAGGTCCAAAAAAACACCCTGAAAAAATGTTTCTTAATCACATGTTTGTACAGGTGATCAGATAAAAAGTGGTCGTTTACGGTAGCTACAATGAACAGGCTTATTGCCAGAAGAGCGATGAAGGTATACCTTATCCATTCCGGATGGTCGTTTACCTCCAGTGAAGGAATGGTAAGCAAGTCATGTCCGTGTCCGTGATCGTGCGAAAACAGAACAAACAGAAGCAACAGCGATAGCAGGCCGAGAATGATGCCGCGCAGTGTGGTGAGGTGAACAAGCTGTTTTCCAATGGCTTTAAAGTCAAAGCACCTGCATTCCAAGGCTTCCTGGTGTATTTCAAAGTTTTTATCAGGGCAGGAGCCTACCTGCTTTTTTGTGTAAATAGCCTGAACAATGAATCCGGTGATTATGGCGATGGCAAAAATGATGACATGGAGTTTGATCGCCGCTTCAGGAATGATGGAAAACATAAAAAAAGCCTCATCGCCTGAGGTGGCAATCATGGTCGCTACCAAAGCACCAATACCTATTACGTTGTGCACGTAGAGCGAAACGGCTGTGTAGGCACCAAGACAACCGGGGATAATGCCTAAAACTGCACCAGTGAGAATTTGTTTCCAAACACTTTTTTTTAACCCCTGACTCCATATGCCACGCGTGAATACGTTCAGGTATTCAATGATCAGCATCATGGCCATCACAAAGAGTGTGATGGTAAGTGTTTGACGTGTAACAGATAACAGTGTTTCCATGGTTAGAGTATATAGAATTCAAAAATAGTATTTCCCGCGACAATAGCGCAAAAATTCCGGAGTTATCCAACTCCTGCGATTTATGGCCTGAGTTTCCTGTTTTTTCTTATTTTAGCCACCTAAATACCTTTTTTGTAAATGGCTAAGATTGTGAATATTACGGAGGCTGTGTCGATAGCATTACACAGCATGGTGTTGGTGGCTAAGGCCAAAGGAAAACAGATGAACGCAACCATTATTGCTGATGTAACGGGTAGCTCAAGATATCATGTGTCCAAAGTACTACAAAAATTGGTTAGAGATGGTTTCCTTACTTCACAACGTGGCCCGGCAGGTGGGTTTGAGTTGGTAAAGAAACCAGAAGAAATTACACTGCTCGAAATTTTTGAATCCATTGAAGGTAAGATTGTTGTGTCCAAGTGTCCTTTGAATAAGGCCTGTCCTTTTGGTGAATGTATTTTCGAAGACCTGACCATGCGCATGACCCGACAGTTTCGTGATTACCTGAACGACCATTCCCTGGCGCATTACGCAGAGGGCAACGCCCATCTGTAGTTTGTCATTTAAAAGCCGATCCAAGAGCCTCCATATCAAGTTTTTGAAAGCTGTTGGCTTTGGTTTGACNNCTAGCTTCCCGCTTCTAGCTTCCCGCTCCCTAACTAATTAAAAATTCCGCTGTTTTGGTAAAATAATTGCTCAGGAACTCCTTGTTTTCGTGGCTAATCGCAGATCGGTTTAGCGCGTTTTCCATATTTTTCAGCCAGTTGTTTTTGGTGGCTTCGTTCATGGTGAAACCGGCGTGTCTCTTTCTAAGTCGGGGATGTCCGCGTTGTTCGCTGTAGGTTGCTGGTCCGCCCAGATATTGAACCATAAAAAGGTGAAGTCGTTCTTCTGCCGCTTCAAATCCGTCTCTGTACATTGGAGCAAGTAACTCGTCTTTTCTGATTTCTAAATAAAAATCGCGAACCAGCTTGCGTAAATTCTCAACCCCAATTTCTTCATATTTTGATAACTGCATACCTGTGGATTATAAACCATGCGGGTTGCTTTTCTGGATAAATTATCCACTAAAGGAGTTCCGAGTGGTTACTTTTTCTTGGGATTATACCCGCGTTGTTTAGCGGCTTCTTCCAGTCGCTTCTGGAATCCGGATTTCTTTTTGGCCGGCTTCTTCTTGTTGATTTCAATTTTAGCTCTGAGCTTGTCTTCATTTATCGCATAGCGGAAAACAAACATCTGTCCGAAAGTAATGATGTTGGCCAGGAAGTAATAATAACTCAAACCTGAAGCATAACCATTGAAAATCCCGAGGAACATGATGGGCATCAGGTACATCATGGTTTTCATGCCGGGCATCTGTGTTTGGGCCGACATCATTTGGTTGTTCATGTAGGTGTACATGATGGTGGAAATGGTCATGAGCAAGGTGAACAAACTCACATGATCGCCGTAGAAAGGAATGGTGAACGGCAATTGAGCGATTGAATCGTAGCTGGACAGGTCAGTTGCCCATAGAAACGGTTGCTGTCGTAGCTCGATAGAAGCCGGGAAAAACCTGAACATGGCAAACAGGATGGGCATTTGGAGCAGCATGGGAACACAACCGGCGGCCGGATTTACTCCTGCCTGTCGGTACAAGCCCATAACGGCTTGTTGTTTCTTCATGGCATCCTCTTGCTTGGGAAATTTCTTGCCAATTTCGTCAATTTCAGGTTTCAATACCCGCATTTTTGCTGACGAATAGTAGGTTTTATAAGCGATGGGGAACAACACGATTTTCAGCATGATGGTGAGTACCAGAATTACAATTCCGTAATTCCATCCAAAACCTCCCAGCCAGTCGAACACAAAGATTACGATGTACTCGTTTATCCATGCCAGCAGGAAAAAACTCCATCCGATGGGTATTTGTCGCTCCAGATCCAGGTCGTAAGCCTTAAGCGTGTTGAAGTTGTTTGGCCCGAAATAAAAGGATAAAGGGATATGGGTTGTCCCCGATAAATTGATGGGAAGTTCAAACTCCGATTCCATTGTTTTCAGGTAACGATCGTTTCCGGCATCACTTTTTTCGGTAACAGTGAGTTTTCCGTTTTCGAACGCTTCGCGGGCGATAATCGTGGAGGAGAAAAACCGTTGTTTGTAGGAAACCCATTTGAGTTTGGTAGCAATTTGCTCTTCGTCATCATCGGTTTCCGACATGTATTCCACGTCGTCGTTTAAGTATTTGAAGTAAATGGTCGATCCGTTCCATTGGTCTTGCGACAATTCCTGTTTGCGTAAATCAGCATACCAGTTAAGCCCTACATAGCGGTTGTTGGCCGAAATAATATCGTCGAGTCCAACCATGTTGATGTCGAAATCGAACATGTAGTTGTCGCCTCTAATAGAATACAGGTATTCGATATAGGCTGATGTGTTTTTTTCGCCATTTGGCAGATCGGTGTAAAGTCGCATGCTGAAAGTAATCACCTCATCACCTGATACTTCCAGGTGCGTTTCGGCTGATGAAGGGATGAAGTACAGGTCTTCGGTGTTGACCAGCCGGTTCTTAGCGAAGAAAGTAAGTGCAAATCTAGTCGATTGCGGGTCGAGCAGTATGAGGGGAAGCGAATCGTACGTTTTATAATCTTTAAGTTCAACTGTTTGTATGTGTCCGCCTTTGTTGGAGATTTCAATTTTGAACAAATCGTTCTCGATAATGGTGCTGGCCATTGTGCCTTTGGCTGCTCCCGCAAATTCTGCATATTTGTCGCGCAGGGCCTGGTAATTGTCGTCGAGCGATTCGAGCACTTCGGCAGCAGGTTGTTCGGGTGTAGCCGCTTCTTGCATCTGGGTCAGTCTGGCACGTTCGGTCTCAATCCGTTGCTGTTCCACGCGGGCAAGCGAATCAGCAGTGTACTGTTTTTTTGCCAGTTCGTCGGCAGAAGGAGTAAACCAGTAAGTGTAGCCAATCATGATGGCGGCAATGAGGATAAACCCGATCAGGGAATTTTTATTCATTATTCCGTTGTTTGAATTTTTAAGCGGCAAAGATATTCAGAATTCCTTAAAGGGACATGAAAAAAATGGATCATCTTTGGACTGATTATCAGAATCATGACCTTTTTGGTGGCATGTCGTCTCTTTTTATATCCATTGAGGTTCTGAAAAAATTTAAATTATTTTCCTTTTTTCTTGACAATCGCAACAAAATATGTTTACATTTGTGATATTAAAATAATATCATATTAATATAAATCTCAATGTTATGAAAGCTGAAAAAGAGTTCACTCCCGTATCAGGATACCTGATGATTCTGGTTGCTTTTTTGTTGATTGTTCCATCCATATTCGGAATCATCTTTTTAAAGTTAATTTGGTTGATTGGTTTGATTCTCATCGGAGCATTTATTTTGCCCGGATTTATGATTGTCAATCCGAACGAATCGAGCGTGTTGGTTTTATTTGGTGCTTACAAAGGCTCGGTAAAACGCAATGGCTTTGCCTGGATTAATCCGTTTTTTACCCGAAAGAAAATCTCCTTACGTGCACGTAATCTGGACAGTGAGCCCATCAAGGTTAACGACAAAATCGGAAATCCGATCATGATTGGTGTGGTATTGGTTTGGAAAGTTGAAAACACCTATAACGCAGCTTTTGATGTAGACGATTACGTTCATTTTGTGAACATACAAAGTGAAGCTGCAGTTCGCAAGTTGGCCGGCCATTTCCCTTACGACAATTTTGAAGACGAGGAGGCTGAGATAACCTTACGCAGTGGAGGAGAGGAAGTTAATCAGATGCTGGAAGACGAGATCACCGAGCGTTTAAGCATCGCCGGCATCAAAGTTATCGAGGCCAGAATTAACTACATCGCTTATGCCCAGGAAATTGCAGGTGCCATGCTTAAACGCCAACAGGCAACGGCTATAGTGGCGGCGCGTATCAAGATTGTGGAAGGTGCTGTTGGGATGGTTGAGCTCGCTTTGGATGCGTTATCCAAGAAAAAAATCATTGAACTGGATGATGAACGCAAAGCCGCGATGGTGAGTAATTTGATGGTGGTACTAACTTCTGATAAAGATGTTTCACCGGTTGTGAACACGGGTACGCTGTACTCCTAATATAAGATCAACAACATGTCACGGATATTTTTTGAAGAAAAACAGAAGTTTACCTCGCATGGTTTGATCATTAGCATGGGAGTTATATACCTCGGAGTAACCTCTGTTTTTCTATTCGGGTTTTACCGGCAATTTGTTCTTGGGTTGCCTTTTGGTAGCAAACCCCTTTCGGATGCAGGTTTGTTGATCGCAGGCTTACTTTCTTTTGCCGTGCTTATCGTCTCAGCCTGGTTGCTTTTTGGATCGGTGCTACAGGTTACCATTACTGACAAGGGTGTTTTGTGCCAGTTTTGGCCGTTTTTCAGAAAACAACGTGTTATAAGTCCGCATGAGATCTCACATTGGGAGGTGCGCACGTATAAACCCATTGCTGAGTATGGCGGCTGGGGTGTGCGCTGGGGGAATTCAAAAACCGGTGATGCGTATAATGTGCAAGGAAATAAAGGTTTGCAGCTTGTTCTGAAGTCGGGTAAGCGACTTTTAATTGGCACACAGCGACCGGAAGCCATTGCCTACGCCATGAAAAAAATGCTGGGAGGTGCTCATGAGTAAGAAAAAACCATTTGTTCTGCGGGTAAGTCCTGAGATGATGTCGGCACTTGAGAGGTGGGCTCAGGACGATTTTCGTAGTGTAAACGGACAGATCGAGTTTCTGCTCAACGAAGCGTTGAAGAAGTCGGGCCGTAAAAAACCGGAAGATGATTCAACTGATAAAAAAACAGGCTGAGTCGTTTTCACGCTCAGCCTGTTTCTCAAGATTTTATCACGTAAATTTTACTGCCAAACCCTATTTCAAGCGGCTGGTAAGCTCATCAATTACGTTGCTGTATTTGCGTAGCACGCGATCCCATTCGCGGTAAAGCTCATCACTCTTAACACTTGTTCCGGGATTTCTGGATTCCTCACTCACCAGTTTAATTTTGTAGGTAAGCGGATCAGTGTTGCCCAGTTTTACAATCATGCGGGTGCGGATGGTATTCTGTTGAAAGGATTGAACTACCCAGCTTGTGCGCAGGTAACCGGTCTCGCGGTCGGTAACTTCGATCACGTCGAAATAAGAGGTGATAATCATTGAAATTAATTTCCAGGCATCTTCCTCCGACATGGTCGTTTTCAGTTCAATATCGATATTGGCGATATCGGTCTGAATAGAAGCATCGTAGGCATCGTCGCGTTTCATGGTCACATAATAACTTTTTGGTGGCTTGGCTGCATTTTTTTTGTTGCAGAAACTGATGGTTTCCCTGAGGAATCCAATCTTTTCAATATGCACGGTAACGCAGCTATTCGACAAAATCACCACCTCGGCGGTGCCTTTGCCCATCAGTTTGCCATCAATGTAGATTTCAGCATCTGTTTCAGATGTGCTTAGCTGTACTTTTTCTTTTCCGGCCATCGCGCTGAAATTAAATGATATGAGCAAAAAGCCAGTAAGTAGAATTCCTGTAAATAGTTTTAAATTGGTCATAGACTTAGGAGTTTGATTAAAATTGACGGGGGCAAATATAGAATAAAAAAATCATACGGCTTTTGGAATTTGGTTCACTCTTCTGACAATTATTCCTTTGTTTTCATATTTCTATGTTGAAAACATGGCTATTGCGACTTTCGCAACAGCAAAGATACCTTTAAAAGTGCATTATTTCACATTAAACCATTGCGGGTTCCGGCCTTGTTTGCCACGATAAAAATCTTCAATTATTTTCAGGTCGTTTTCGTAATCGCCTGTCGGGTAGAATACTTTGGTAGGTCCGCCTGTTTTTTCTTTGTAGTCGAGATATCCAAGAATAAGCGGAACTTCAGCCTTCATGGCCAGTTGGTAGTAGCCTCTTTTCCATTGTCTTACCAGGGCTCTTGTCCCTTCGGGGGTTATGGTGATGAAAAAGGTATCGCTTTCCTGTATCTGTTTAGCGGTGTCGGCGACTAAATGGGTTATCCTGTGTCTGTTAACAGGCATACCTCCCAGTTTCTTCAGCCAGATGCCCAAAGGCCAGAAAAAGGCTTCTTTTTTTATGTAGAATTTGCTCGGGATACCCAGATACCAATAGCCAATCCTGCCCAGAACAAAGTCCCAGTAGCTCGTATGGGGAGCCATCACAATCACTGCCTTTTTTATTTCAGGAGGAATACAACTGGTTATTTTCCAACCAAAAAGTCGCAAAACAAAACCCGATATTCTTTGCATAGGTAAAATTTTAAGCAGGCAAAATTAAGTAATATTGGTCGTATTTTTGTGATGAAATTGTTGAACTTTTTTACAAAAAATCACATTTATTTCAGCGAAGCATTTTTTTTTACATTTGCCAACCATAATTAGTCAGCAAATTACCAGGAATGTTTAAAGTCTTGATTCTTTTCTTGGCATTGGTTTTAATTACTGGCGAGGCCAATACCGAATGGGTGAAAATTATTGAAAAATCAATTACCACGCCCAATGACATTGTTCCTATTACCGATTCACTTGTAGTGCCTTACGTTTATACGCGCGCGATTTCATTGAACCAATTACCAACGTCGGAAAAGAAAACCAAGTTTTTCGAAATGCTGTTGCCTGCTATTTTGGTGGCTGAAACCGAAAAACAATTAACCCGCGAAAAAGTAATCAGGTTGTCGAAAAAGCCCAAACTCACTGCCGAGGAGCAAGCTTTTATTTCACGGCTCATGGCAGAATATAAAGCCAAAACCGTACAGATGCTAATTGCCCGGTTGCATAGTTTTCCGGTAAGTATTGTCCTGGCACAGGCTGCGATTGAAAGTGGTTGGGGAACTTCACGGTTTTTTCTGCAAGCCAACAACCCGTTTGGAATTTGGTCATTTAATCTGGATGAGAAACGTATTGAGGCCAGTTCGCACCGCCGGGGTGAAAAAATTTATTTGCGCAAATTTGACAACCTCGAACAGTCAATCGAAGCCTACTACGTTATGCTGGCTTCCGGACCGTATTCGGATTTCAGGGCGGCCATGCAAACAACTTCCGATCCCTATAAATTGTGCGATTATTTAATTGATTATTCCGAACGCCGTGAGGAGTATGTAGCGGAGCTGAAAAATTTTATCCGTGCCAACGACCTCGTGAAATATGATGATTATCGCATTGCACCCAAGTACGTGGTTAAGTAGGAGAAAGAAACTGACAGTTTTTTATATCGAAACACAAAAAAACTGCCTTCAGGCAGTCTTAATGCTTTCTTTCGCAGCGATAATCAGAGAACTTTTAGGATATGGGTCTCAAGCTCTCTTCACGACATACACTTGAATATACTGTTAAAAGCCTATCCCCTACGGGGAAAAAGAGTTCCTTAATTAATTGTTCGACAATTGCTTAAGCCCTACGGGCTAAGCATTCTGGAAAATCTCGAAGACAGTTATTTTACATCAATGACTTTGTGCGTAGTGCAAAAGCTTTTCCAAAAAAGAGGCTGCCTTTGTGAGACAGCCTCTTATTGTCATGATTACAATCGTTGTGTTTCAAACCCTTTATTTTTCTTCAGGCCTCAACACCACACGCAGGTAATGGTTGCTGTTGAAGTATTTTCCGGCGGCTTTTTTGATGTCGTCGGTGGTCACATTATTGATCATTTGTTGAATTTGCTCAATGGTCAGTAGTTCTGATTCATTGTACAGGCTTCCTTTAATCTTGTTAAGCCAGTAATTGTTTTGTTCGGCATTGGTTTCATAATCCCTGATCATGGTTTCTTTGGCTTTGTTCAGGTTAACCTCTGTTGGTCCGGAAGTTTGCAGTGTATTCATTTCCTGGAAAACAGTTTGCGATAGGGTGTCAGCTTTGTTTGGATCGCAGCCCCACGAAATGGTAACAGAGACCATTTCTTTTGG
Organism: Bacteroidales bacterium UBA6244; assembly: GCA_002440885.1. Lineage (GTDB taxonomy): Bacteria > Bacteroidota > Bacteroidia > Bacteroidales > F082 > UBA6244. The sequence continues at coordinate 1,434 of DJVY01000031.1, read as the reverse complement.
GTATTTTGAGGTGCCCTGGCTTGCTCTTACCCCGTAGACTCCCCCTTGATCTTCTCGCATGTTTTCACGTAAACGTATGCTCAGAATTTTCATCAGCATTGCCATTTCAAGATCGCTTTGAGCACTCCAGCTGAAAGGTTCTTTCATCATGATGGCTACACTACTTTGTTCTTCTGCACCTTTGTGCACCGTTACATCAGTGATTCCTTGTGGGAAAGCGGGGCTCACATCCTTCCATTTTTCCGGATTTCCGGTGTTAGGAAGACTTCCCAGATACTTGGTCAGCAGGGGTTTGATTTCAGGAATTTCGAAATTCCCGACAAAAACAAATTTAAACCCATTGGCATTCGCGAAGCGTGCACGGTAAAAATCGTAGGCTACTGATAAATCGAGGCTGTTGATTTGCGCTTCGGTGGGAATAACGATAGTACGCGGATCGTTTTGAGTAGCCAGTTTGTATAAGGTATCGTAAAAAACAGCCTGAGGATTGGCCAGCATAAACTTAAACTGGGTGCTCATTTTTTCTTTAAATGTCAGAAAAGCAGTTGTGTCTTTTCTGGGTTCGGTAAAAAGGAGATAGGTCATTTGCAGCATTGTTTCAAAGTCCTTTTTTACCGTCGTTCCGCTGATTTCCTGCGAAAGGTCATAGATGGAAGGGGTGACGCGTACATTTCTTCCGGTAAGGAATTTATCCAGATTCACCTGACCCAAATCACCCATTCCGCTTTGTGAAATGATAGAGGCCGCATTTCTGGCCGACATGTACTCTGCTGTTGAAGCCAGCGAAGTGCCACCCAGACTGAATCCTGTCATTATGATTTCGTCATTTTTGAAATTGGTAGGCTTCAGAAGAACCTGAATTCCATTGCTCAGTGTAATTTCTGTTATCCCGAAATCGTCTAATGTTTTCTCTGATACAATTTCGCCACCGGGCAGTTTTGTGCTGATCAATGTAGAAGCAATGGCTTCTTCTTTGTATCCTTCGAGTTTGGTTTCAGTTGCAAGTTTAAAATCATTCATTACCTGTTCTTCAGTAGGAATAACAACGCCTTCACGCTCAGGCCCGTTGATCATGATAACCAGGTTGTCGTCGGTTACCAGATTGGTAGCCAGCTGGTTAATTTCTTGTAAGTTGATTCCGGGTAAAAGGCTTTTTGTTAGCTGATACTCCATTTCAATACCCGGGTAGGGTTCGTTTTCGAGGAAATTATCCACATATTCAGAAACGAAAATTCTTGAAGGAGTATGGTCTTTTTCGAGCATGGCTTTTTCCATGTCGCTGAGCAACTGTGCTTTTTGTCGCTCGAGTTCCGCCTGGTTAAATCCAAACTGTTTTACTCTTTCGTTTTCAGTCAGCAAGGTGATAATGCTTTCGCTGATTTTGTTTTCTTTGGCCACGGCAAACGACATGTAAGCATCAATTGACCTTCCTAA
>DJVY01000165.1:18725-19411 GCA_002440885.1 Bacteroidales bacterium UBA6244 | reverse complement strand
GGTAGTTGGTAGTAGCGGCCAACACTGGCATTCAGGGTTATTCCGTCAACCAGCAGATAGGATGCCGATAGGCGCGGCGAGAGCTGTTCCAGCGGATTGCTCATTTGTGTACTGAAAGTGTTGGCATCTATGCGCAAACCCAAAGAAAGATCCAACCTGCCACCGGCCATGGTTTTGGTGGCCTGACCAAAAGCCCCGTATTTGAACAGGTTGATGTCGGTTTTGTAGTTTATCCTTGTCAGCGAATCGTTCAGGTACAATTCCTGGGTGGTCTGGTTGTCGTAATAGGCGTACTCACTACTAATTCCGAAACTGTATTTGAAATCATTTTGTTGCAGGTGATACTCGTAGCGCATTTTGTTTTCTGTTTCATTCGACTCATAGTCAAATGATTTTGGCAGATTTTCGTTGTTGTCGGGGTATTTGTAAAATTGGTTGTTTAGCTTGTTGCGGCTTACGACCAATTGCTGGTAGCCGTTTTTCATAAAATGCTTATAAACAGCCCCTATAGTGTAGCTCCATTGGTTATTTACCGGAATTTGCGACAGGATAAACTCCTGTGAGGCATCAGGATTTTTTATCCCGGTATTCAGCCTTAGCCGATCGTATGAGCCTATGCTGATGATAGTTAATTCGTTTTTTGTGTTGAAGCGAATTTTTGTTTTAAACTGATAGTCGTTGTAGGT
>DJVY01000165.1:0-18623 GCA_002440885.1 Bacteroidales bacterium UBA6244 | reverse complement strand
TGATAAAAATCGAAAACCCCACTCAGGGCATTGTATTCCGATGCCGGAAAAGCGCCTGAGTAGTAGTCGACACGCGAAATAAAATCGGCGTTGATTATGCCTACCGGTCCGCCCGACGCTCCTTGTGTGGAAAAATGATTGAGGACGGGTATTTCAACGCCATCAAGAAAAAAGCGGCTTTCACTTGGCCCGCCTCCACGTACAATCACATCGTTTCTGAAATTGGGTGTTGAACCGACACCCGGAAACGACTGGATTACCCTCGAAATGTCGCGGTTGCTGCCCGGGTTGGTTTCAATTTCCTTTATCCCTATCGACTGCATCGAAACGGGGGCTTCGAGTCGTTTTTGAAAAGGGTCAACCCTGATGACTACCTCGTCAAGTTGTTTGCTATCTGGTTCCATGGCCATTTCAACGGTGGCTGCTTTTTCGGGGCTAATAAAAATATCAGGACTCTTGGCAGGCTTGTAGCCAATGTAAGTGGATATAAGCTGCACGTAACCCGCTGGCACTTGTTGTATTACAAATTTTCCGTCAATGTCGGTCGTGCTTCCCAGTTTGGTGTCTTCAACTATCACGTTGGCGAAAGGAATGGGCTCGTTGGTAATTTTATCTACAATTCGGCCTGAAACCTGTCCGGTTTGTGCTTTGATTTCCATCGTTGCAAGCAATAAAATCATCCCTGTCAATAAAGGAAGGGTTATTGCTCTCATCGTTTCCGGCAGGTTGTATACCCCGAAAACTTTTGCTGTCTTAAATGTAAGAAATTTATATATCATTTTCATAAACTACGATATTGAAATAAAAAATGCAAAAATAGTATTATATCGTAATAAAAATATATTTTTGCAAAAATATTTGTTAGATGTCTGACTATGCATTATTAAAGGAGTTGCTTCCTTATATGGCTCAATTCGAGGCCGAATCGGGAGGGGGAGTATGGGATTTTTGTCAATTCTTGCGGCGTAAACTTATGTTTGATGAACAAACCCCGTCAGCATCTCCTGACTTCACACAGTCGGAAAATCATTTACCGGAGCGTTTTCCGGAAGTGGAATTCGCGACATTACTCACCGGTCTTTATCGTTTCGGGCGTCATTATGTGAAAAAAGCCCTGGCTCAGACCGGAATCAATACCTTGGAAGAGTTTGGTTTTCTGGCCTCACTTATCAGAAAGCCCGGCTTGTTGAAATCTGAATTAATCCAGTTGCATTTAATGGAAATATCTTCAGGCACAGAGGTGATTAAAAGGCTGATACGTTCGGAAATGATGGAGGAATTACCTGACCCTGACGACCGGCGCGCAAAGCGGTTGCATCTTACCCTGAAAGGAAGAAACACCATCATGGCTGCCTTTTTCGAAATGTATAAAGCTTCCAGAATCATCAGAGGGAATTTGTCGGACGAGGAGCTGGCTGAAACCACTTCCGTCATGGAAAAACTGAGTGTTTTTCACTGGCATATTCACGAAAAAGACAAGTTATCAGGTATTGAACAATTGTTAGAGAAATACATTAATAATTAGACTCATTTGTTGTGGTAGTCAAACTATCACCAAATAAATGGAATGCAATAGATTAGTGTTGCAAATAAAATAATTGAGATAAAATGAAGAAAGTGCTGATTACGGGAGGAAGCGGTCTGCTGGGCAGAAGTATCACCCATCTGCTGTTAAAAAGTGGATTTCAGGTTGCCTGGCTAACGCGAAAGGAAAATGGCAGTATGCCGATAAAGCATTTTGTGTGGGACGTGGACAATGGCGAAATTGATGCCGAGGCCATACAGTTTGCCGATGTCATTGTTCATTTGGCCGGAGCGGGCATTGCCGAAAAACCCTGGACACCCACACGTAAAAAGGAAATAATCGACAGCCGGGTAAAAGCTACCAACTTGCTTGTTTCAGCAATTAAAGCCGGTGGTAGAAGTCCGGAACTTGTTGTTGCGGCTTCGGCTGTAGGTTATTATGGTGCGGTAACAGAGCATACGGTTTTTTCTGAGAACGATCCTCCGGCCAGCGATTTTTTAGGTAATACTACCAGGTTGTGGGAGGAGGCGACCAATCAGTTCAGGGAGCTTGGGATAAAAACCATTCAGTTTCGTATCGGCGTAGTGCTTGCCGCCAATGGTGGTGCTTTGCCGAAAATGATGACTCCCGTTAAATTTGGTCTCGGAGCAGCTCTGGGAAGCGGACGACAATGGATGCCCTGGATTCATGTTGACGATTTGAGTCGCATGTTTTTGTATCCCATATTAAACGACCTTTCCGATGGGGTTTACAATGCAGTGTCTCCGGCGCACAACAACAACAAACAGTTTATGAAAATGTTGGCTAAAGTGTTGAAGCGTCCCTATTTCCTGCCTCCAATCCCGGGTTTTGTCATGAAAATGGCCTTGGGCGAGATGGCTGATATGGTTCTTTACGGATCGTTGGTGTCGAGCGATAAAATACAAAAGGCTGGATTCAGTTTTGCTTTTACTGACTTAGAACCGGCTTTAGAGGATTTGGTTGCAAAACAAAAACACCTGTCAGAGGCTGACTGACAGGTGTTTTTGTTCAAAGGATACCCTTTAGGATATCTGATTAGCCTGGCTACTTCAAATAATCGTTAAAATAGCGGGTAATTTTTTCATAGAGGTGAGCGCGATCCATTCCTCCCATGTTGTGTCCATGACCAGGATAGACGAAATAATCAATGTCTTTTCTTTTCTCGATGGCGGCCTGTAGGAATACCAGACTTTGTTGCCAAACAACAGTCGGGTCGCTTGTGCCATGAATGATAAGTAGTTTGCCCTTAAGTTGGTCTATCTTGTTTAGCAAGCTCGATTTTTCGTATCCTTCAGGGTTTTCTTGCGGTGTATCCATATACCTTTCTCCATACATCACCTCATAGTATTTCCAATCGATCACGGGACCACCGGCGACGCCTACTTTGAAAACGTCAGGATAATCAAGCATAAGCGAAATGGTCATGAAACCACCATAACTCCAGCCATCGACACCAATTTTGTCGGCATCCACATAAGTAAGGGTACGCAGGTAGTTAACTCCGGTCATTTGATCTTCCACTTCCAACTTTCCTAAATTGCGGTGGATAGCCTGTTCAAATTCTTTACCCCGGTTGGCCGATCCCCGGTTGTCGAGTGTCCAGATCAGATAGCCTTGTTGGGCAAGGTAGTTGAGAAAAAGTCCTGCTCCTCCCAGCCAGGAATCAGTAATGAGCTGAGCATGTGGTCCTCCATAAACATAAACGATAACCGGATACTTTTTGGTGGAGTCAAAATCGATGGGCTTTATCATACGGCCATAAAGAGGCGTTCCATCCTCAGCTTGCAGGGTTACCATGGTCATTTCTCCCAGGTTGTATTCGGCAAGGGTATTCTTGTCTTCGAGCAGTACCCTGAGGGTTTTTCCTTTGTTGTTGAGCAGCTTGTACTCACGTGTGATATCGGTGCTGCTATAGGCATCCAGTATATATTTACCAGATTCACTTACCATTACGTTGTGTGTACCATGATCCGGGGTAAGTCGGGTAATTTTTCCTGAGGTTATCTCCACCATGTAGGCATTGTTTTCTAACGGACTTTCTTTGGTGGCCATAAAAAACAATTCATTGCCTTTAAAACCAAGAAATTCGGTTACTACCCATTCCCCTGAGGAAAGCCGGCGGATAAGTTCGCCCTGGTTGTTGTAGAGATACAAATGGTTGTACCCGTCACGTTCGCTCATCCATACGAATTGATCCTTCTTTTCAGGATGAAAATAGAGCGGATGTTCAGGTTCAACATAGCGCGAATCAGTTTCTTCAAACAAGGTTCTAATGAACTCGCCGGTTTGGGCATCGTAGCTGTTAAGTTTCAAGTGGTTTTGCTCGCGGTTTAGCAAGGCGATATAAAGAATTTTACCCTCTGGATCCCAGGTTACCGAGGTAAGATACTGATCAACCGGTTCGCCGGTTTTCATAAATACCGTTGAACCGCTGGCGAGATCGTAAACCCCCAACGTCACCTGCTCGCTTGTTGTGCCTGCCATGGGGTATTTTGTGTTTTTTACCTCGGCAATGCGTTTGGTAACGTCAACAAGCGGATAATCAGGCACCATGGTTTCATCCTTGCGGTAAAAAGCCAGTTTTTTTGATTCAGGCGACCAAAAGATTCCTTTTTCGATTCCAAACTCCACGCGATGAACGGTTTGCCCGTTTACTATGCCCGCATCGGTATCAAAGGTAACCTGATGCGATTTCCCATCGACGTTATAATACAGGTTGTTGTCGAGGGTATAGGCAATAAAGCGGGTGTCTTTTTCAAAGTCAATATTAGTGGCTTCTTCAGGAACTTCGTTTATCTTAGTCAGGATTTGAGTGCTGAATTGGTAGTCGAAGTAACTGTTTTTAAATGAAAAACGACATTTGTCATCGCTGTAAATTTGTATTCCCGGCATTCTTTTCAGCGAATCTAACCCAAGCTGATTCATTCCTTTGTTCAGCATGTCCAGGTCGAGATGCAGGGTTTCTGTACCTTTTTTGGCATTTACCTGAAACACAGCATTTTCTTTAGCGAAAGCATAATTGTCGGTATTTCCAATCCATTGCAGCTGTGCTATCCTGCCCGGATAGAGCGCTCGGTTCATGTATATGGCATCCTCGGGTGTAAGCAGTTTTTCCTGCGCAGGCAGGACAAAAGAGGTGAGAATAATGGAGGCTAAAGTGATAAAAGAAATCGTTTTTTTCATCTGTATACAATTATTTGATTTTTTCTACAAGGAATTTGAAGTCCGACAAAAACTGACTTTTTTTATCGTTCAGGTAAACGTAAAACTTATCAGGAAGTTCAATGGGAATGTCTACAGTAGTGTAGTTCCACCAACCCAGTTGAACGGGCACTTGCGGCGCTTGGTAAGGGATGTCGTATTCCCAAAGTTTCCCTTTGTCTTTCTCTCCACGAATCACAATGAAAAACCATTGGAAATTGGCTCTGTCTTCCGTATATCTGGTCAGATAAATCTGTAACTGACCCCCTGCATCTTTGGTTTTCAGATTGTTCAGGTTTTCAGTCAGTTGTTCCTCTGTCCAATGAGCGGCCTCTGCAACTTCCTTAAAATTGTCTTCCAGCATCGTCAGTGGTTTGTAACCGATAGCAGTGAGGGGTGAATAATTATAAGTGGAAGCGTTGTCGGGAAGCTCACCGAAAATCTTGGTGATACGGTACCCGTTAAAATCACGCGACTCGTTTTCCATCCATGTTGACTCGTAAAGCAACGGATTAATTTCCTGTGCGGTAATCGAGGCTGCCATCAGCAACAACGAAAATACCAAAACTGTTTTTTTCATGAGAAGAGAGTTTATTGTTATTTACTAAATGCCTGACTATCCGATCTGTTTTTAGCGTTGTATCTTACAAGAATTGCTTTATGATTTATCCTGTCAACTTCATATTATAGATTATTTCGATCATAGTTTGCAGTTTTTATGCCAGCAATTATTGGTTGTTAAAAGAAGCAACGACTTTGGTAAATTCAAAAATTAATTGAGGGTCTTCTTCAAAGCGATTCCCCACTACAATGATGTCGGCGCCTGCCGACAACAAGCTTGCGGCTTTCTCGGGTGTTCGTATACCTCCGCCGATAATAAGCGGTACGTCAATTGACCCTTTTACAAAAGTGATCATTTCTTCAGGAACAGAAACTGCGGCTCCACTGCCCGCATCCATAAAAATAGTTTTCATTCCAAGCATCTCACCCGCCATGGCTGTGCAGGCAGCGATGTCTTTCTTGTCGTTGGGGATAGGAAAGGAGTTGCTCATGTAAGTGACCGAAGTGGGTTTGCCACTGTCGATAAGCATGTAACCGGTAGAAATCGTTTCCAGTCCGGCCAATTTAATGTAAGGTGCGGATATTACGTGCATCCCAATGAGCATATCAGGGTTTCTGCCCGAAATGAGCGACAGAAACAACATGGCATCAGCGTTTCTGCTGATTTGGTAAGAATTTCCAGGAAATAACACCACAGGAATGGAACTGTTCTCTTTCAGGGTTCGGATACAGTGAAAAAGCATGTCGCTGGTCATAAGGCTACCTCCCACAAATAGAAGGTCAACACCTGCTTCTTCTGCGATTTTAGCCGTTTCAATTAGCTGATCCTGATTAAGTTTGTCAGGGTCGATAAGCACGGCCAGTTGTTTTTTTGGTTGCGTAATTATATCGATAACTTTCATGCAGATGCTTTTTCACAAAAGTAAAAAAAAGCTCATTACGACTATATTTTTTTAGTTCCGGTTGTAACAAAAAAGACCCCTTGCCTTTGGATAAGGCAAGGGGTCAGTTCATTTTGTGTGAGCGGATCAACCCGCCTCCAGGTTTTCAGCGCCGGGTAAAAGTCCTTCGAGTTGAGCCGGATTATGTATCAGTACAGGAATGTGTTGTGGACAAATCCAGTAGCTACTTCCTTTAAAATCAAGTCCTACCAAAGGAACCTCGTGTTCGTTGCGCTGACAAAACACACAAACTTTTTGGCTTTCTTCTTGCATGATTACTATATGTTAATTAATAAAATTATTTCGGTAACAAATATCCGAAATAGTTTTCATGCAACGCACTTTTTTTTTTTAAAATGTTTAAAAAAGTGCAGTTCCGCTATAAAGCGTGGTTTCTTGCTTTGTGAAAAAGCTAAAAAACAAGTTATGCCTTTTTCACAATAAGACCCAATTCAGCCAGCTGTTCATTGGCGATGATGCTGGGGCTGTCGATCATCATATCGCGTCCGGCATTGTTTTTTGGGAAAGCGATAAAGTCACGGATTGAATCCTGTCCGCCAAACAAAGCGGCCAGCCGGTCGAAGCCAAACGCGATACCACCGTGAGGAGGAGCGCCGTATTCAAAGGCATTCATCAGAAATCCGAATTGATCCTGAGCCTGTTCGTCGGAGAATCCCAAATGCCTGAACATGAGTTTTTGTAACTCCCTGTCGTGAATTCTGATAGAACCTCCACCTATTTCAACGCCATTGATTACGAAATCATAGGCATTGGCTCTCACCGCTCCGGGATTGGTTTCGAGTAAATTAATGTCCTCAGTTTTTGGCGAAGTAAACGGATGGTGCATGGCATGAAATCGGCGGGAATCTTCGTCCCATTCGAGAAGCGGAAAGTCGACTACCCAAAGCGGTTTGTAATTGAACGGATCTTTTAGCTGCAGTAAGTCGCCCATATGCAAGCGCAACACGTTGAGCTGTTTACGGGTTTTTTCAGCTTCGCCTGAGAGGATGAGTAATAAGTCGCTGGGCTGAGCTTTCATTTTGTCAGCCCATGTCCGGAGGTCTTTTTCAGTAAAAAATTTATCGACAGAGGATTTGAATGAGCCGTCTTCGTTGTATTTAACATACACCAACCCTTTGGCACCCACCTGAGGTGTTTTAACCAAATCGGTTAAGGCATCCAGCTGTTTGCGTGTATACTGCGCGCAGCCTGTGGCGGCGAATCCTACCACGAGCTCGGCTTCATCAAAAACGGAAAATCCGTTGTTTTGGGCGAGTTCGTTAAGCTCAGTAAAGCGCATATCAAAACGCAGGTCGGGTTTATCGGAACCATATAATCGCATAGCTTCCGCATAAGTCATGCGGGGCATTTTTTCAATTTCTACATTTTTCACTTCCTTGAACAAATGCCTGACCAATCCTTCAAAAGTATTCAGGATGTCTTCTTGTTCTACGAAGGCCATTTCGCAGTCGATCTGGGTAAACTCAGGTTGCCGGTCGGCGCGCAGGTCTTCATCGCGGAAACATTTTACCAGCTGATAATACCTGTCGTAACCTGCCACCATCAGGAGTTGTTTAAAAGTTTGCGGTGATTGCGGTAAGGCATAAAACTGCCCCTCGTTCATGCGCGAAGGCACAACAAAATCGCGTGCTCCCTCAGGAGTCGATTTGATGAGGTAGGGGGTTTCCACCTCTATAAAATGTTGTGTATCCAGGTATTTGCGTGTTTCGAGCGAAAGCCGGTGACGTAATACGAGGTTCTCTTTTAGTGGGTTTCTCCTGAGGTCAAGGTAACGGAATTTCATGCGGAGTTCCTCTCCACCGTCGGTTTTATCCTCAATAGTAAAAGGGGGAGTTTTCGATCGGTTGAGAATTTTGATTTCAGTAACATCTATTTCGACGTCTCCCGTACTCATCCTGGGGTTTTTCGATTCTCTTTCTATCACAACGCCCTTTACACTTATAACGAATTCTCTGCCCAGATGTCGTGCAGTTTCTATTGCCGAGGGATTGGAACGGCCTTCTTCCATCAAAAGTTGGGTTATCCCGTAGCGATCACGCAAATCGATCCAAATCAATCCTCCTTTATCGCGGGTTTTTTGTACCCATCCCGAAAGGGTAACTTCTTTGTTTACATCAGCTATGGTAAGCGCTCCGCAGGTATGTGTTCGCAACATGATTATTAGTTTTTATTTGAAATAGAGAGCCCGTTTTGTCCGGACTTTCAGGGGGCGAAATTAAGAAAATTAGCCGTTTGTAACAGAGGGGACCTCAATATTCAATGGATGATCTTTTTGGCTTAGTTAAAACAGAAGGCTATGCAAAGAAAAACAAACTCCCTCCGTCAAATAAAGGACCATCGTACAGTTCCACGGTGCTGTAGCCCAGACGATCGAGTAAATTGCTCACCTCCCGGCCTTGCTTAAGATGGTTTAAACTGCCTGCAAACCAAACGGTTTGATTGTAAATGCCACAGGTGCCTCCGAAAAATCCATGGGCAAATCCCGGCAATAGGATTTCATGTGGCTCAACGTACAAAACATGCAGGTGATGATTCAGGAGAGCCGATTCAATGCCACGATCGGAAGTGATAAACCAATCATGGGCCAAAGCCAGAACATTACATCGCGTATAAGCCTGATTGACATTGATTTTTGTTTTGTCGGAACACGCGCTGAGCAGCACCGGATCGGTATATTTCAGGTTGTGTATTAAATACCCGGATGTGATCACGGCATTGTAATGTGCCGATTCAGGATAGTTTTTCCCGACAGGGCTTTCTCCTTGAATTAGGGTTGGTGTTGAGTTAAGGAGTGCATTTTTTTGATGGGGAGGAATATTTTTTGCCACAACGAACCCGTTTTCGGTTGGGCACAAAAAAATATCCGGGTGATTGGCAATGGCTTGATAGGTTATGTTTTGCGTGTTAAAAAGCTGAATCTCAGCCATTGATTTGAGCTTTGACAGCGCTGCTTCCGGAAGTGAGGCTGATGCGATTACCTGCATATTATTTTTTTTCAAAAGTACACAATCCGAAATTTTGCACACTTTTGCAGTCTAAAAAAAAGAATATGATCCAAAATGCATGGAATCTTCAGGGCAAAACCGCGTTAATCACCGGAAGCACCAAAGGCATTGGCCGGGCAGTAGCTGAGGAGATGGCCCTGTTGGGTGCAGAGGTGCTCATCGTTTCGCGAAACCCTGAAGAGGTCGCCACCTTTGTTAAGGAATTAAGGGAGAGAGGAAAAAAGGCAGACGGGATGGGAGCAGACATCGCCACCACTGCCGGCCGTAACGAACTGTTAACCTGGATAAGTCAACGTGATAAACTAGATATTCTGGTGAACAACGTTGGGACGAATATCCGGAAGAAGATGGTCGACTACAGTGAAACAGAATACAATTTCATTATGCAGACCAACCTGCACAGTAATTTTGCATTAAGTAAAGCTTTGTATCCGTTCTTGAAAAAGTCAGGACAAGCTGCATTGGTGAACGTGTTGTCGGTGGCGGGACTAACCCATATCCGTACCGGAGCACCTTATGGAATGACGAAGGCTGCCCTTCTGCAACTTACCCGGAATCTGGCCGTTGAATGGGCTTCCGATGCCATTCGTGTGAATGCTGTTGCTCCCTGGTATACCCTAACTCCGCTGGTTGAAAAACTTTTCGAAAACCGGTCGTATCTGGAAGAAATATTGCAGAAAACACCTGCCGGTCGCATCGCCGACCCTGCCGAGGTAGCCCGTGTGGTTGCGTTTTTAAGCATGCCTGCTTCATCTTATATCACTGGTCAGTGTGTGGTGGTAGACGGGGGGTTTTCTATTAACAGCTTTTAGTATTTTATCTAACCTTACCAAATGAAAAATATTGGATTTATCATCGTTTTTACCCTGATTATCGGAATCTATTCCCTGCTTAATTATTACATCATTCGAAATGGATTGCCTCTTTTTGGCAACAGCAATACCTACCGGAAAATCTTTGTCTGGACTATCGTTTTTCTGGCGGCAGCTTTTATTGTTGGCCGTTTCACCGAACGGATATCAGTGAACCTTTTCAGTACCACGCTCATCTGGATAGGGTCGTTTTGGCTGGCCATTATGGTGTATCTGGTTCTTCAACTGGCTTTGATTGATTTGGTTAGAGGAATCGACAGGTTGTTCCATTTTTTGCCCGATATCCTGACCCACGATCCGGTTCTTACCCGAAAAGTATTGTCGGCTGTGGTTATTTCCATCACCCTGTTGGTGGTAGCTATTGGTCATTTGAACACCTGGTTTCCGGTTGTTAAAAAAGTAGATTTGACTATAAACAAAAAGGCCGGACATTTAAAAAGCCTCCACATCGTGGCTTTTTCTGATGTTCATCTGGGTACCATTATCGAGAAACGTCACCTTAAAGGTATTGTAAAACAAGTGAATGAGTTAAACCCAGACATCATTTTAATACCAGGAGATATCATTGACGAAGACATTGCTCCGGTCATCCACAGCAACGTTGGTGAATATTTAACACAGCTAAAGGCTAAATACGGCGTTTATGGTGTTACCGGAAATCATGAGTATATTGGTGGAGTTGACAAAGCACGGAGCTACCTCACTGACCACAACATTCAGGTGTTATCCGACACAGCCCTCTTAATCGACAATAGTTTTTACATCGTAGGGCGTGAAGACCTGACCATAAGGCAGTTCACCAATAACAGGCGCAAACCCTTAAACCAAATTATGGAAGAGGTAGATACCCGGTTTCCTGTTGTGCTACTCGACCATCAACCACTTGGTTTACAGCAGGCAGAGCAGGCAGGCATTGATTTACAGTTATCGGGGCATACCCATCACGGGCAACTTTGGCCTTTTCAATGGATTACGCAAGCCGTATTTGAAGTGAGTAGCGGTTTGTTGAAGAAAGGGGATACCCATGTGTTGGTTTCATCGGGAATAGGAGGTTGGGGACCGCCGGTACGCACCAATTCACGACCGGAAATACTGGATATTACGCTGTCTTTTGTTGGTGAAAGGTAATGGTTTTGTGGCGATTTAACCCGTTACTTGTTTGAACCTCTCTCCAGTTCACGCAGGTTTTCAAGTTTTTTACGCACAAGGAAGCTATGGATATCTCCGAGGTGTTCTTTTACTTGTTGGTTGCCAAACTCGAACACTTTGGTGGCCAGACCATCGAGGAAATCACGGTCGTGTGATACCAGGATCAAGGTGCCATCGAAATCCTGCAATGCACTCTTTAGGATGTCTTTTGTTCGGAGGTCGAGGTGGTTGGTTGGTTCGTCGAGGATGAGCAGGTTTTTTGGTTCCAGCAACAGTTTAATCATAGCCAGGCGGGTTCTTTCACCTCCTGAAAGTACTTTTACTTTTTTATTCCAGCTTTCGTCGCCAAACATAAAAGCCCCGAGCAAGTCTTTAATTTTTGTTCTGATATCGCCTTTGGCCACATCATCAATGGTGTCGAACACTGTAGCCTCCTCGTCCATGAGTGAGGCGGCATTTTGCGCAAAATACCCGATATGGGTATTGTGGCCAATGGTAAGTTTACCCTGGTAGTCAATTTCCTCCATCAAACATTTCACCAATGTTGATTTTCCCTGTCCGTTTTTTCCAACAAAAGCGACCCTTTGTCCACGTTCGATAGGCAACGAGACGCCTGAAAAAACCAGATGGTCGCCATAGGATTTAGAAACATTTTCAAGAATCACAGGAAAATTTCCTGATCGTGGGGAGGGAGGGAATTTAAGCCTGAGCGCCGAAGTATCTATTTCATCTACTTCAACAGGGTCAAGCTTTTCGAGCATTTTTACACGCGATTGAACTTGGTTTGTTTTGGAATAAGTTCCTTTAAACCGATCGATGAATTCCTGTGTATCAGCAATAAACTTCTGTTGTTCTTCGAAGTGTTTTTGCTGCTGTTCACGTCGTTCTTTCCGCAGCTGTAGATATGAGGAGTAATTGACCTTGTAATCGTAGATGCGCCCCATGGTTATTTCAATGGTTCGGGTAGTCAGGTGATCGACGAATGCCCTGTCGTGCGAGATGAGAATTACCGCTTTTGCACTATTTATCAGGAAATCTTCAAACCATTGTATCGACTCAATATCCATGTGGTTGGTGGGTTCATCAAGTAAAAGCAGATCTGGTTTTTTGAGCAATATTTTAGCCAGTTCGATGCGCATGCGCCATCCTCCGCTGAACTCACTTGTCGGTCGATTGAAATCAGACCTTAGAAAGCCCAGTCCCAACAGAATTTTTTCTATTTCAGCATTGTAATTGATGTCCTGAACAGAATAAAAAGTTTCGCTTAACGAGGAGACCCGCTCTATGAGGTCGTAATATGCCGGCGATTCGTAATCGGTGCGCACAGTTAATTGGTTGTTTAGCTCTTCCAGTTCTTTTTGCATTTCGAAAACGTGAGCAAAGGCTTGTGCCGCCTCGTCGAAAACAGAGCGTTCATCACTTGTTAGCAAGTGTTGCGGCAGGTAGGCAATTACAGCCTCCTTGGGAGCAGATATTTTTCCTCGAGTCGGGGTCTTTACGCCAGCAATAATCTTCAGCAGGGTCGACTTGCCGGCTCCGTTTTTACCCATCAGGGCAATCCTGTCTTTATCGTTTACGGCAAACGAAATATCCTTAAAAAGCGTTGATCCGCCAAATTCTACTGCCAATCCGTCTATTGAAATCATTTTCGGTTTTTTGAGTCCGCAAAGATACTTTGTTTGCTTTCGCCTGGCCTGTTTATATGAGATATTTTAGTAAAGCTGTCGTGCAACCTAATACGAATCCGTTATTGTCTATTTTTGCGACATAATTTCAGCAATAATTATCTAATATTTTGAAAATGAAAAAAATAATCAAATCACTCTTCGCCCTCTTGGTTCTGATGATGGGTTTTGGAGGTTATGCTCAGCAAACCAATTCATCACCAGTTAAACCGGATGGCTTCTCAAAAGCAGTATATTTTGACCGTATTGGGCCTCTTAAAGATTTTCCTGCCCTCACACCTGAGGAAATGATGCGTCTGGATGAAAAGGACATGAAAAAGGTGAGAAACAAAGCCCTTCGCACACGCAGTTATCCAAACGCGGCTGAGGCCTTACCCAAAGGGGCCGATGCCGTTTGGCAAAAGGAAATGGGGCAATCGAGAAACCAGGGTACAATTATCGAGAATTTCTCAGGGGTATCCACCTCCTCTTATCCTCCCGACTGCAATGGCTCGGCTGGTCCGGATCATTTCTTTCAAACGGTGAATGTAAAATACTCCATCTACGAAAAAAACGGAACTCAGGTTGTTCCACCAACCAACCTCAACACGTTGTTTGCCGGCGTTCCTGGGGCAAACAACAACGATGGCGACCCCATTCTGTTATACGATGACAATGCCAACAGGTGGTTGGCAGCTGAATTCGCCGGAGCTTACTCCAACCCCGATTATATGTTAATTGCAATCAGTGTAACCGACGATCCTACCGGCGATTGGTATCGCTGGTCGTGGACGATGAACGGATTTCCCGATTACATGAAATTCGGAGTTTGGGAAGATGGTTACTACATGGGAACTAATACCACCAATGGTAGCGATATTTATGTGTTTGAACGTCAGGAAATGCTTATTGGAGGAAGTGCCCCGCAAATGGTACAGTTTAATAACCCATACCGTCCCAACAGCGGTTTTCATTGCGTACTGCCTGCCGACTGCGATGGCGATTATGCTCCCGCCGGATCACCCGGGTTGTTTTTAACCATCAACGATGACGCTTGGGGCGGCGGCGGTGACGAGTTGTGGGTGTTTGAACTTGATGTGGACTGGACTACTCCGGGCAATTCAACCTGGAACAGGACTCAACAAATCAGCGTTTCTCCATTCGATAGCAATTTCGGCCCTACATGGGACAATATCCGTCAGCCCGGAACGGGACAAAAGCTAGATGCTATCAATCAAATTTTGATGTATAGGGTGCAATACCGCAATTTTGGGAATACCAAACGCATTGTGTGTAATCATACCGTGGATGTAGATGGAACCGATCATGCAGGCATCAGGTGGTACGAACTCGAACAAAATGGCACTAGCTGGGAAATCCGTCAGCAAGGCACTTATGCGCCTGATCAGCATAGCCGATGGATGGGAAGTATAGCCATGAATGGAAACAAAGATATAGCACTGGGTTATTCTATCTCCAGCTCTACTGTCTATCCGGGCATTCGGTATGCCGGACAGTCTGCTGCCGAAAATATGAGTGCCTCCGGAATTCTTGATATCGAAGAGGGCATTATTCTGGAAGGAACCATTTCGCAGACAGGCGCTAACCGCTGGGGTGATTATTCCAATATTTCTGTTGATCCGGAAGATGATGCTACCTTTTGGTACACAACCCAATACATGACCTCAAGCAGCAACAAAGGCACAAAAATAGCCTCGTTGTATTTTGCTGAAGTACTCGCAGCGCAGTTCATTGGTAGCCCTACCAATGTTAACCTGGGAGGGTCAGTAAATTTTATCGACCAGTCGTTGGGCGCACCTGTTAGCTGGGAATGGACATTCGAGGGGGGCGACCCGGCTACCTCTTCTGAGCAAAATCCAATTGTGGTATATAACGAGGCCGGAACTTACGATGTAACGCTTACCGTAACCAACGAAACGGGCTCAAACACCCTGACCAAAGAGGATTTCATCAATGTAACGCAAGAAGTGTTGTCGGTCGATCCTCCGTCAGCTACTGTAGGAGTAGCCGCAGGAAGTACCAGCCTGGCACTCACCGTGTCAAAATTCTGGAATGCCACAGCAAACTGCGATTGGGTAACCGTATCTCCCTCAGGAGGAATGAGCAGTACCAATATCACCATTAACTATGAAGAAAATACCGGAGCACAACGCGAATGTGTTATCACCTTTGCGACCTCCAGTGCTTCAGTTGACTATGTGCTTACTCAAGAGGGCATTGCCGAAATACTCACCCTTGATCCCATGGCGCAAACGGTTGATTACAACGCCTCTTCAATCGAAGTGGCACTAAATTCAAATACCGACTGGTCAGTAAGTGAAAATTGCGACTGGATGAGCGTTACCCCTGAGTCAGGGAGCGGAGATGCTGTGCTTACCATTACTTACAATGAAAACATGGTGATCACCGACCGGAATTGTGTTTTACATGTGGAAGCTACCACTGTTTCGGCTGATTTCACCCTCACGCAAACTGGGTTTCCAGCCTCCATAGAAACCAATATAGCAGCCGAAACTGTAAGTGCTGAAGCGGCTTCGCTGGAGATTGTGGTAACGGCCAACGTGCAATGGCAGGTGAATGAGACATGCGACTGGATTGCCGTTTCACCTGATGCCGGAAACGATGTTACAACCGTTACTATTTTATACGATGAAAACCTGAGCACTACCGATGTACGCGTATGCCAGATTTCTTTTTCCGGTGGCGGTGTAGTTACTGTTTTTGAGATCACTCAGCTGGCCAAAGTAGCCGCTATTGAGCTGAATACCTATAACGAAGCGTTAGGTTGGCAGCAAGGTATCGTTGATGTGGAAGTAACCTCCAACATCAACTGGATGGTTGGAAATTCATGTGATTGGATCACAGTAGAGCCACTTTCAGGCTCAGGCAATGGGAGTTTTACACTAAGTTATGATGAAAACCCGGCAACTGCCGAGCGAAACTGTACGCTTTATGTATCCGGAATTGGCCTTGTCAGAGAACTGGCCGTAGTGCAGCAAGGTCACCCCGATGGTATCGATGAGCTGGCAGCTAACCAGATCAGTCTTTTTCCCAACCCGGCTACCAACTCTTTCCGCGTAGAATCGGAAAAACCAATGGACAATATTCAGGTAATAGACATGAACGGAAGGCTGGTGGCCGAATTCACTACCCCTGGATCGAAAATCCTGATACAGACCTCCGATTGGAAACAAGGAACTTATTTTGTGCAAATCAGCCAGAATAAAACCATTGTTCGAGGCACGGTAGTAATTAAATAAGAGGGCTGGAGATAGATTGCTAAAAATCCACTTAATCACCCAAATCCGGAGGGCGTTCTTCCTGCTGGTCATTGGTTTGTGAGAACCGGCCTTCTTGGCGAGGGTTCACGGGATCGGGGTGTGGCCATGGCCATCCCCCGAATCCGGTAGCTCTGAAATCAGAAAAAGCTGCTCTGATTTCTGCTTCGGTGTTCATCACAAAAGGACCATATTGTACCACCGGTTCATGAATGGGTTTGCCCTGCAACACCAAAAAATAACCGGGTGTTTGTCCGTTTCTGATTTTAATTTCGTGTTCAGGAACCAGCTGAAATGAATTTTTTACCTGGACTTCGTGGTGGTTTAGGCTGGCTTTTTGCCCCTCATAAAAGTAAAGTATTCTGTTGGCTTCTTTGCTTGCAGCAGGCAAATTCCATATCGCGTCGGCTTCCATTTTGATAATCCAGATGGCCACTTCATTTCCGGGATCGGCTGCCCATGAATCGGGTGTAGGTGATAAGGAATTCAGTTTGTTCAGCTGGCCGGCAATAAGTTTTACTTCGGTTTGTTTTCCGTTTTCGTCTGATATGCGAAGAACCGGAATTTTTTCGTTCCAAAGCATTTTGTAGTGAGGATTAGCAAATTTTCCCACGCGTGGCAGGTTTAGCCAAATTTGAAACAATTCCAGGGTGTTGGGTTCCTTCCTGTTGACAAGCGGAAACATTTCGCTGTGTTGCAATCCTGATCCTGCCGTCATCCATTGCACATCGCCCATGCCGTATCTGCCTTTTTGGCCGTTGGAGTCAAAATGGTCTACAATTCCTTTCAGGACGATGGTCACCGTTTCAAAACCACGGTGTGGATGTGCCGGAAATCCGGGAACTCCTTTCCCGTGGTACATACGCCATCCATCTTTGGGAGTGAAATCCTGGCCGATATTCCTGCCTTCAAGCGAGGCATCGGGGGTCATGGTTTCTGTGCCTTGAGGGTAGTAATCAAGGTGATGCACGCAGAACAGGAAAGGGTTCGCCACGAACCAATTGAAATCAAGCTTGTCGGTTCTTATGATGTCTTCAGATGTCTTCATATCATTTTTTTTGCACAAAATAAATAAGATAATCCAAATAAAGCTGCTTTTCAGCAAGCAATGATGAATTTGCACGAATGTGGTTTGCAGGAAATGCCTTTGTTGTAGTTATTCCACCAGCAGCATTTTTTGTTTTTTCACGGTTTGGTTTGTGCTCAGGGCAAAGTAGTAAACCCCCGGACTCAGGTTGTAATCTGTGGCATGAAAAATCTCGGTGTATTTTCCTGCATTTACCGGCTGATTGCTTATAAGCGAAGCTATTTTTCTGCCATATACATCGTAAACCGACAGGCTAATAACCGCTGGCTCGCGCAGTTTGTAAGAAAGATAAGTGGAGGCTTTGAATGGATTTGGATAGTTTATGTCGAGGTGGATAGGGGCTTTGATGAGCTCCTCTGCAATCTCCGGCTCGTCTACTATTTGATCAATTATGGCTGTTAATACTGATAAGTTGCCATTTTCAAGTCGTGTCCAGACAGGGCGTACACGGCCATTGTGGGCAACAATATTGGTGTAGTCGCCGAAAAAGATACTGCTATATGGTATGAAAGGAGACTCGCTGATTTTAAAATTGGAAAAAGTTTCGCCACCATCTGTTGAACGGGCAAGGTACACGTCTGTACTTTCGTTGTCGTAGTTTCTTCTGTCGTAGTATACGATATATATATCGCCGTTGGCCTGATCGATGGTCATCCACGAAAAGAATTGTGCTTTGTCGGTATCGTCGTCGTTCACTCTCATCGGAGGTGTCCAGGTGTCTCCTCCATCGGTAGATTTTGCAAGCCAAACATCCGGGTTTTGCGTACCATTGCGTTGGTCGGTCCAGTTTACATAAATTGTTCCTTTGTTTGCTGAGGAGGCACTGATGTCGCAGCAGGTAACAGGCAAACCGTTACACCGCATAATTCCGGGTACATTGTAGTCCCATCCTCCTGGCTGATCGCTGATAAAAATATCTTCTTCAAGCCAGGTCTCGCCCCCATCCAGCGATCGGTCGAATACAATACCGGCAGGTCCAGACCAGGCTACATAAACTTGTCCCTCAGGCCCTACCGCCGGCACAGCTCCTTCGGTAGTATTGTCGCTGTCAACACAATCGCCTGAAACCTGATTTATTTGAATGGCCTGAGACCAGGTTGTGCCGGCATCGGTTGATTTACTGAAAAGGATGTTACTGAATTTGTCGGAGGCCGAAGATCCGTATTGATCAAACTGCGTCCAGGTAACGTAAATGGTATTGGTGGCGCTGTCCACAACGGCCCATTCCTTGTCCTGTGCTTTTGTGCCATTCAATCCCATGTAACTGTCGGTGGTCC
>DJVY01000074.1 GCA_002440885.1 Bacteroidales bacterium UBA6244 | reverse complement strand
AGCACATCCAATTCGGTGCTTTGGCCGTAATCAAATCGGTCTTTGGTATAGTTAAACCGTGTTTTGGAGACATTAAGGGTGCGCTGAATATTGCCGATTCTGGCTGTAAGTCTGGCCACATCATAATACGAACGAATCAACTGTAGCAACGTATTCTCGATAATCGAACGCGATTGCAGTTCGGTAAGCGAATAATCCGTTTTCAGTATTTTGTAATTGTAATACCTGTTCATGCCATCGAAAAGGCGGTAATTTATCCCGAGCGACCCGTTGTAGGAGGTTGAAACAGCGCCATCGCGTGTAACCGTTTCTCCGCTCGTGTATTTCATTTCGGTATCGTTGTTGGTGTAATTGCCTCCAGCGCTTCCGGTAAGTTGCGGCAGGTATCCGGAATTCAGCAGGCCTGCATTGTTTTCTGCGATAAGGAGGTTGTTTCGGGCAACCAGAATGTCCTGGTTTTGACTCATCGCGATGTCAATGGCCTGTCTTAAATTAAACGACGATGTGGACGAGTCGGGTTGTTGTGCCCCAAGCCAACTTGCCGAAAGAAGCCCTATTCCTAAGATAATTAGATTAATTTTCAATTTCATCATTTTCAACTTTAAGTTCTTTAACTGCCGGTTCAACCGATTCAGGAGTAGGCTTGATGCCTGTCCACAGATACACAATGGCTCTGCGCATGTTGTTCAGCGCTACCAATAGCACGGGTAACAAAACAAGTGTTAATATGGTTGCTGCTGTCATGCCATAGGCAATGGAAATAGCCATTGGGACTAAAAACTGCGCCTGGAAGCTTTTCTCGAAGATTAAAGGACCTAACCCTGCCAGCGTTGTTACTGTAGTCAGGAAAATGGGTCTGAATCTGGAAACACCCGCTTTTACAATGGCCTCGTGAAATGGTAGGTTTTCTTTGAGGTTGCTGTTGACTTTAGTAATCAAAACGAGGCCGTCGTTTACAATGATTCCAATGAGCGCTACCACACCCATCATGCTGAGCATGCTGATGGCATGTCCGTGGAAAAAGTGCCCCCAGGCCACGCCTATCAGGCTGAAAGGGATAAGCGCAAACAACAGCAAGGTCTGGCCAAACGACCTGAAAGTAAAGGTGATCATGGCAATGATGAGAAAAAGCACAACAGGCAGGGCTTTGGTAGCCGACTTCTGTGTTTTCTCAGCTTCCCGGTTTTGGCCTTCGTACAACACACTTACGGTTGGATACTTGGCCAGAATTCCGGGGATGAGATCCGATTTAACAAAACCAAGGATCTCGGTAACGGAGGCCGTTTCGTTAACCATGTCGGCCTCTACGTTGATCTGTCGTTTTCCGTCAAGGTGGTTAATTGACACCACACCTCTTTTTATGGTATAGGTAACTAACTCTTCTAATGGTACTTTGTCGCGGGTAGGAGTGGTGATGAACATTTCGCTCAGGTTGTTAATCGACGAACGGTCTTTTTCATTGTACCTTACCCAAATTCTAACTTCATCGCGACCACGTTGCAGCCTTTGAACCTCTTTGCCGAAAAATCCGGAACGTATCTGTCCTAAAACATCTTGCAGACTCAATCCAAGCATATAGGCTTTAGGCTTTAATTCAACATTGATTTCTTTAATTCCCTGTTGATCGTTATCGTTCACGTCTTTCAGTGCTTCCAATTTCATGAGTTCAGCTTTCAACTCATCTTTTGCCATCTCTAGCTCGTCCAGGTTGTTGCCCAAAAAGGCCACCGAAATGGGTTTTCCAAAATTCCCTCCACCTCCGTACGACAGCGACTCTGCTCCAATAATCGGACCTGCTTCGCGAGCAATGGCATTGGCAATTTCATAACTGACAATGTTTCGAACCTCTCCTTTGAGCAGGATAATGTTAAGGCTGGCATCTGCGGTAGTTGGCCCGATTTTTTTCGAGATATGATCGATGATGTTAAGCCCGTCTTCCCTTTTGCTTCTGTATTGTTCATTAACGCGCCAGGCGGCTTCTTCGATTTTATCGATCCAGGCGTTGGTGATGGTTTCATTGGTTCCCTGTGGCATCTTGAGCGTTATGGCAATGTTGTCGCGTTCAATAAAAGGGAAAAAAGTACCCTTGATCAAACCTCCTCTGAAGGCCGCTACAGTGAGAGCCAGAACCATTACTGATAGGGTAAAAGTCAGGACTTTGTTTTTTAAAACAAACTTCAGTGTTGGAGCATAGGTAACATCCCGCATCCAATACATGAGTTTGTCCATAATTTTACTCACCATGTTCTGGCTTTTTGCGCCCTGAAGCGCTTTGCTGTGGGCCAAGTGGGCTGGTAGTATAATAACAGCTTCCACCAGCGAAACCGAAAGCGTAGCAATTACTACAAAGGCCAGCTCGTTAAAAAAGTCACCCACGCGCCCGTCCAGAAAATAAAAAATGGAGAAAGCCATGATGGTGGTGAGGACGGATGAAAAAATTGCCGGGAGCACTTCCATTGTTCCATTCACTGCCGCTCTCACCGGAGTTTCTCCTTTTTCGTAGTGATGGTAGATGTTTTCAGCAATCACAATGGCGTCATCCACAAGAATCCCGATAACGACAATCATACCAAAAAGCGATATAACATTGATGGTGATTCCAAAAATTTGAGCAAGAATAAACATACCCAAAAACGAAAGCGGAATCCCCAATGCCACCCACATAGCCATGCGGGGATTTAAAAACAACGACAACAACAGCAACACCAGAATCATACCAAGGATTCCGTTGTTTGTCAATAACTCTCTTCTTTCGAGCAGGTTAACCGACCTGTCGCTTACTATGGTGAGGTGAATCCCCTGACTGGTTTCGTTGTATTTGGTGATGTAATCGTTGACCAAATCAGCTGCGGCTAAAAAATCTTCACTGTTGGTGGTTTGTACATTTATTTCGATGGAAGTTTCGTTGTCGATTTCTATCCGGTTAGGATTTTCTGACCACCGATCGGTGATTACGGCAACATCCGATAAACGGATTGTCTTTCCTTGTACATCCGATTTGATAATGATGTTTTCCAGTCCTTGACCATAATATTCTTTAAACCGTCCACGGATAAGGTATTCTTCTGTTTCTGTTTTTATTTTACCTCCCGTGATGTCCAGATTGGCTCTTTTAATCGCATTGGCTACCTCATCAAAGGTCAGGTTATAAGTTCTGAGCGAGTTTTCGTTTACAGCCACTTCAATTTCTTCTTCCGGAAATCCGCTCAGCGTTACTTTTGAAATGCCATCAAGGGAGCGTAAATCATCCTCCACTTTTCGGGCTGCCTCCTTTAACGACCTGAGCGAAATATTTTTACCACTGATAGCGAAAGTTACAGTCGGGTTCAGGTTTTCGGTTTTAAAAATCACCGGAGGTTCCATGTCAACCGGAAATGAATTGATTCTGTTTACGGCATTCTTCACGTCTTCAAGTGCCGTGGCCGTATTGTAGTCTTTCTCTACTTCGATGGTAATTGTGCCCGAGTTTTCGGATGATACCGATGTAAAACGCTCAATTCCGGTAATTCCACGCAGGTTGTCTTCAATTTTCAGGATGATGCCCTCTTCAACCTCTTCGGGCGAGGCTCCGGGGTAAACCAGTTGAATGTTGATGATCCTGCTTTCAGCGAGGGGGAAAAAGGAAGACTTAAGGCTGAATAACGCAATGGTGCCGAAGACAGCAAATGCAAGCACGAAAACGTTGGCCGAGACGGGGTATTTTATAAAATAGCTGATGATCTGTTTCATCATTTTCTTCTTTTATGTTACTTTTTTCGATGGTTATTCACTTACCGGAATGATTTTCATGCCAATAAATGATCCGGAAATGTTTTTAGCCAGGATTTTGGTTCCGTTTTGTAACTTATCTGCAATTACTGTATTTTCCTGAAACCGTATAGGGTTGATGTCCAGACGTTGTAACGTACTGTCTTTCTGTATGAAATAGACCCACTCGTTGTTCACGAGCAAATTTCTGGGTATTTCAACCACATCATTCAGGTCGCCACATTGGATGTCAGCAGTGATGAACATGCCTTCGCGTAGCCCTTCATCGGTACTTTCAATAAAAACGGATACCGTTTGGGTATTGAGGTCGATGGCCGGATTTATGCGGGATACAATGCCTTCCCAGGTGGAATTTTGACCTTTTAGGTGCAAATGGGCTGTGCTTCCGGTTTTTAAGTAGGCGATGTCGGCAGCCGGAATTGCCACTTCAATTTCAAGCAAACCGGTGTTACTGAAAGAGCCCAGTTTTTGCCCTGAACGCACCAGAGCACCCGGGTTGATTAGCGACTCAGTTACGACTCCGTCGAAGGGTGCGGTAAGCCTGTATTTTTGTAGTCGGGCTTCCAGATTTTGAATGTTATAGAAGGTGGTGTAAACTTTTCGTCCTGTAACAAAATATTTTTCTTTGTCGCTGAGGGTGGCCGGTATGGCCGGCACATGGCGTGTGATTTCAATGCTGTTCAGGTAGTCGTCCCATTTTTGGGCCTCCTCAGGGAATTCAAGCTTGATATCCGGGATGAGCGAGGTAATCAGATTTTGGAATTCACTGCGCTGTGCATACAAGTTGGCAAGTTGCTCTGTGTCGTCGATGCTTACCAAAATGTCACCTTTCTTAAACGACATTCCTGCCCTGAAATCTTTTTCCTGGCGTAAAAGGACTCCGTTTACTTCCGAAAACAGATCAATTCTGTTCTTGGCTCTTACCTGGCCTGATCCGCTGACCACCAGTGGAATGGAGCTATTTTGTGCTATGAAATACGGTACCATCACCAGTGATTTTTTAGGCGCTTGCCTGGGGGGCTGTTTTAGGCCGCTGATGTAAACAAATGCGATTCCTCCAATAATGACAATAATGAAGGCAATGATCCATGATTTTCTGGCGTTCATATGCTTTTAAGTTGATGGTTAAGTTTTTTTTGTTGCGTATGCAACTTTTCTTCAATGGTGTTTACTTCGTTTATAAGTTTTTGTAAGGTTTGGTGAAGTGCTTTAATTTCCTTCTCCTCAAAAATTTTCATTAATTCGTTCGTGAGTTCCTGAATTACAGGTTGTATTTCGGTTAAAAGTTGATGCCCGTCTTTTGTCAGGAAAAGGTTGTTGACTCTTTTGTCATTGCCCACATTTATCCTGACTACTTTATGGCTTTTCTCTAAATTATTAAGTGATCTGGCAATCGAAGTTTTATCACGGTCGAGCCTTGATGCCAATTCTTTTTGGCTAATTCCCTGATTACAGGAAATGATTTTTAACAAAACCATTTGTTCGTGCGTGAGCTGGAAGCCGTTGGCATTTAGTTTTCTGTTAACCAGATAACTTAGCCTGTGCGCCGTTACATTGAGCCATTTCCCGATAAAATCTGTTTCTTGCAATTCCATCTAAAAGTTGTATATACATCTAAACGGGTACAAAAATAGATTATTTATGAAATCAAAAACCGAATAGTTTATGAACTATAGCATAATCAAATCAGCTTCAGGGCCTGGTTATTCATCATACCAGCTGGCATACATATTATAATTGTTGGATATGCGATGGATTTCTCCCTCAAGCAAACTGGTGTCGACCGATTTAATCAGCTTGGCGGGCACCCCGGCGTATACCGATCCTGATTTTACCACTGTATCCTTCGATACCAAAGCTCCTGCAGCAATTACCGAATTACTTTCAACCACCACACCGTCCATGAGTATAGCTCCCATGCCAATCAACACGTTGTCGTGGATGGTGCACCCATGAACGATTGCTCCGTGAGCGATGCTAACATTGTTGCCGATGGATACCGGAGCTTTTTGATAAGTACAGTGGATAATTGCTCCATCCTGGATATTGACATTGTTGCCAATGCGGATGCTGTGCACATCACCACGCACCACGGCGTTGAACCAAACACTGCAATCATCACCCATCACCACGTCACCGGTAAGGGTGGCATTGTCGGCAATAAAACAATTTTTCCCCCATTTTGGGAGTATTCCTTTTACTGATTTTATGGTAGGCATGTCATTTATTTTTATCGTTTGTAAGATGATTATCTTCCATTGGGGGATAATCCAGACTATAATGTAAACCAATGCTTTCTTTTCGGCGCAAAGCTAGTTTTATCACAATATAAGCCACATTGATCATGTTTCTGAGTTCGCAAATGGGTTCCGACAAGATGGATTTTTTGTATAGATCTTCTGTTTCCTGATAAATGATGGCCAGTCGGTCAAAGGCCCGTTTTAACCTTAAATCGGAGCGTACAATCCCAACGTAGTTCGACATTATCGACTGAAGTTCTTTTCTGGATTGGGTAATCAGAATCATTTCTTCGTTTAACACGAGGCCTTTGTCGTTCCAATCTGGAACTTTTTCGTTAAAGTCGATTGAGGTCACCTCACTGGCAGCCTGAATGGCAGCTCTGTGGGAGAACACCGCAGATTCAAGTAAAGAATTTGAAGCCAGCCTGTTAGCGCCGTGAAGACCAGTACTGGCTACTTCGCCGGAGGCAAATAATCTGTGGATATTGGTGCGTCCGAATTCGTCGGTAACGATGCCTCCGCAGCTGTAATGGGCTGCCGGAACAACGGGAATCATGTCTTTGGTAATATCAATTCCTATGCTCATGCATTTTCCGTAAATGGTTGGAAAATGGTTTAGTATTTCGGTTTTTGAAACAGATCGCGCATCAAGGTAAACATAATCATCTCCCGATAGCTTCATTTCATTGTCGATCGCTCGGGCGACAGTGTCACGTGGGGCAAGCGAACCCATCGGATGGTATTTGTCCATAAATGGCTGTCCGCTTTTGTTTACCAAAAAGGCTCCCGCACCACGCAAAGCTTCGGTAATGAGAAAGGATGGCTTTTCTCCAGGGTTGTAAAGTGAGGTTGGGTGAAACTGCACGAACTCCAGACTTTTTACAATGCCCTTGGCACGGTAAGCCATGGCTATTCCATCGCCCGTGGCAAAAACAGGGTTTGTTGTTGTTTGATAAATATTACCTATTCCGCCTGTTGCAATCATGGTGGTTTTTGCCAAAATGGTCTCAATACAGTTGGTGGTTTTATTTAGCGCATATACACCGTAACATTCGATGTCGTTATGGATTTGTTTTACCAACCTGCCCAGATGGTGTTGGGTGATCAGATCGATTGAAAAATAATTTTCCAGGATGGTGATATTTGGGTGATTTCTCACTTTCTCGCCCAGAGCGCGTTGTATTTCAAAGCCCGTATTGTCTTTGTGGTGGAGGATGCGAAATTCAGAGTGACCTCCCTCCTTAGCCAGGGCATATTTTCCTGTGGTTTCCTTGTCGAAATGAGTTCCCCACTCTATTAGTTCGTTTACCCTTTCAGTTCCTTCGTTAATGGTAATGCGGACAATTTTTTCATCGTTGTGCCCCGATCCGGCATTCATGGTGTCGGCATAATGTTTCTCGTAATTGTCGGGAGTGTACATTACGGCTGCAATACCGCCCTGAGCATAGCTGGTGGCTGTATCTTCCATCGATGATTTCGACAACAAAAAAACACTGCCTTTGTCTGCTACTTTCAGGGCATAAATTAGCCCGGCCATGCCTGTTCCAATAACTAAAAAGTCAACTCTGCGGCGCATAATTTTTTCTTTTTGCAAAGGTAGTCTAACCTGATTATTCGATAAAGGTTTTTAGGTAATTTCTTTCTTAGATTAACTTTTTACGGCGCTGTAATGTCTTAAAACAAGGGCGGATGGAAAAGCTCCAAAGGCTAAAATAGAGGCCAGTTTAAATGTAGTGTCCAGACCAAGCCAATCTCCTAAAAAACCGGTAGACAAAATCGCGATCGCGTTGGTAACAAAATTCACGGTGGTAAATCCGGCATTCATCATGGCGGGCTGCTTACTTCCTTGCTCAAGAACCAAAGCGAGTAATATAGGGCTTGTAGCATAAAGCAACACCCCCAAAACAACCAGAAGAACCATCTGCAAAGCAAAGCCGGAATAAACGAAGATCAGCATGAAAACGGGCGCGCTTAAAGCCAGGAATATGAGTGTTTTAAATCTGCCAATGCGGTCGGAGATGCCGCCTGATATAAAGCTGCCCACAGCCGCCGATCCTTGCAGAACCGACAAAGCCATAGCTCCGGTGATCAGACTGTTTCCTTTTAGCCCGAGGTAGGTTGGTAAAAATGTTGCCATAGATGCTTTCATCACCGACCTGAACAACATATAAAAGGCAAGGCCTAAAAAGAAGGGAGCATATGCTTTTAAAGTAATAAGCCAGGCGCCTTTGGCCAGGTTGCGTTCATCAATTTTCTCGAATGATTTCCTTTCTAGCATAAAATGTAGCAATAAGCTAAAAACGATGGCCGGAAAGATGAGCCGCCATGTGCCCTCAAGCGTCCACCAGCTCACAGCTGAAACGATCAACACAGGACCTAACATCCTGGCGCCTTCTCCCCCCAACATGTACCAACTCATGCCTTTTCCGGTTTGAGCACCGCTGTAATAGCGAATGACAATAGGTGCTGGAACATGAAAAAGAGCGGAACTGATGCCAATGGTTACCAACAGGAGGGCCAGGATAATCAGGTTGGGGGCAAGCCCGATTAAACTTCCGCAAACAGCCGTAACCAGTGGAGTAAGTATAATAAGTAACCTCCAAGGAAGTTTATGAGCTACTGCTCCGACAAAAAAACTGAGCAACGATGGCAGGTTTTGCAGCATTAACAGACCGCTTGCCGCCGTAAGTGATAAATTAAACTTACTGATAATCAGCGGCAACAGTGGAGGTAAGAAACTGGAATAGATGTCGTGCAGAAAATGTGCCATCGACAGAATCATTACTCTCGGCCATTGAAACAGTCGTTTTGTCACAAGGTTAAATTTTCAGTTTTGATCATCACTCTTGAGGATTATTCCCTCAATATTTTATAAATCAAGCAGTACCTCAGCGGGGGATTTGCTCCCAAAAAGCATGTTCTCAGGATGTTCGAGCAACTCCTTTACTTTGACCAGAAAACCAACAGACTCTCTTCCGTCAATAATGCGGTGGTCGTAAGAAAGAGCGATATACATCATGGGATGAATTTCAACCTTGCCATTTACAGCGATGGGTCGTTCTACAATATTATGCATTCCTAAAATGGCACTTTGCGGCGGATTAATAATTGGTGTAGACATCATACTACCAAACACGCCGCCGTTGGTGATGGTGAACGTTCCCCCTTGCATTTCTTCAACTGATAGTTTGTTGTCGCGCGCTTTGGTGGCCAAAACCTTGATTGCATGCTCAATCTCTGCCAGACTGAGTATTTCAGCGTTTCTCACTACCGGCACGACCAATCCCTTAGGTCCGCTCACGGCAATGCTGATATCAACGTATTCAAATTGAACAATTTGCTCTTCGTTGATTTGGGAATTTACCTGCGGGAAAGAGGCCATAGCTTCGGTAACGGCTTTTGTGAAAAACGACATGAACCCAAGACCTACTCCATGTTTTTCTTTGAACTGGTCTTTGTATTTAGCGCGCAAAGCCATAATGGGAGTCATGTTCACTTCGTTGAAAGTAGTTAACATGGCCGTTTCGTTTTTCACTGAAACCAACCTGGAAGCCAATTTTTTACGTAAGGAACTCATGTTTGTGCTCTTGAAATCGCGGGAGCCTTTCCATTGGCTGCCTGATGCGATAGCCTTTGGTTTTGTGTCGGCTACTTTATCCTTGTTCTCCAGATAAAAGTCTATGTCTTTGGTGGTTAGTCGGTAATGCTTATAGAAGTTAACCAAATCTGCTTCTGTAACCGCATGCGACTCCATCATTTTTTTTGCTAACGGCGAAAGATGAAGATTTAAGTTCTTATTTTCCGCTGGCTTTGGATCATCCTGTTTGATCTTTGGCCCAGGCACACTTTCTGTATTTTTATGCGCCTCCTTAGTGTCTTGCTCCTTTGGCTTTTCGTCAACCTGGGCAGGTTTTTCTATTACTTCGCCTTTGGCCTCGGTGTCGATCGTTGCAATTACTGAATTAACTTCAACGGTTTCTCCCTCATTTTTGAGAATGGTAATTTTTCCATCCGCTCCGGCAGCAACACTCAGGGTGGCTTTGTCGGAGTCAATTTCTACTACTTCTTCATCTGACGACACCTGTTGTCCGTTGGCAACCAGCCATCCGGCAATTTGCACTTCGCTTATGGATTCTCCCGGTGAGGGAACTTTTATTTCTACTATCATTTTTCCTTTTTTTTCTTGTACTTCTTAATACTATACTTAAACCAAAGGCTTCACACCGCTGTGGTATTTAGAGTCCATGTTCTTGATATTCAACTCTTCGAGTTCTTTTTCAAATTGTTTCCATTTATTGCCTATGCAGGCCATCTCACACGACTCGTCCAGGTATGGGCAATTGCATTCACCCATTACTTTGTCGAATATTTTCTGAGCACGAATTACATGAAATTTTCCTGAACCGGTAGCCGGACTTCCGCTCGCGGGACGGGCAACCAGTTTGATTGGAATGTGGGAGGCGAGAGAAGTGTAAATAAAATTCCAGGCTCCCATGTTGGCTGGTTCTTCTTGTGCCCAGATGGTGGTTTTTGTGTTGATATATTTTTTGAATATGTTCAATATCTGCTCAACAGGGAAAGGATACAATTGCTCTATCCGAATTAAGGCAATGTTTTTTTTGTTGAGTTTTTCACGCTCTGCCAGTAAATCGTAGTAGATCTTGCCGTTACAGAAAACTACTTTGTCCACTTTTTTGACGTCGACTGAAAGATCGTCGATTACCTCTCTGAATCCCCCCGAAGTAAATTCATTAATGTGGGAAATACATTGTGGATGCCTTAGCAGACTTTTGGGTGTGAAAATGATAAGCGGTTTTCTAAAAGGCCGATGCAACTGCCGGCGCAGCAGGTGGAAGAAATTGGCCGGTGTAGTGCAATTTGCAACCTGAAAGTTATTTTCAGCAGCCAGGGTGAGGTAGCGTTCCATTCGGGCGCTTGAATGCTCAGGTCCCTGCCCTTCGTAGCCGTGAGGTAAGAAAACTACGAGGTCGTTCATGACATTCCATTTGTCTTCGGCACTACTTATAAATTGATCGAAGATCACCTGCGCGGTATTGGCAAAATCGCCGAATTGAGCTTCCCAAATTGTGAGTTTGTTTGGTGAAGCCAGTGCATAACCGTATTCAAACCCAAGTACACCATATTCAGAAAGATTGGAGTTGAAAATGTCGAATTTGGCTTGTTTTTCGGCGATGTGATTTAGTGGAACATATTTATCTTCAGAATCTTCAATGCGCAAAACAGCATGTCGATGGGAAAAAGTTCCCCGTTCTACATCTTGTCCGCTCAAACGTACCGGAATACCTTCATTTAAAAGACTCCCGTAGGCAATCAACTCACCCATAGCCCAATCGAGGGATTGGTCTTCCAAAACCATTTTGCGTCTTTGTTCTTGTAGCCTGATGGTTTTTCTAAAGAAATTTTTTCCATCTGGTAAGGCCGTAATTTTTTCGGTAATAAGTTGCAATTCTTTTTCAGTGATGGCCGTTTCCGGCGACCTGAGAAAGTCTTCATCGGTGGCTCTGCGAATACCTTCCCAGGTGTCAGCCAGAAAGTTATTTATGGTGGTGCGTATATGGCTGTGGGCCTCTTCGAGGTTGGCTTCCAGTTTATCATTAAACTGTTTTTCTTCTAACTCGGTTTGTTCGTTGCTGACGACCCCCTGACTTAACAATTGATTTTTGTACAATTCGTAGGGGTCGGGATGTTTTTCGATGGCTTTGTAAAGCACAGGTTGTGTAAACCGGGGTTCATCACCCTCGTTATGTCCATAACGGCGATAACACAGTATGTCAATAAATACATCTTTGTGGAACTTGTTCCTGAACTCCATCGCTGTTTGTATGGAAAAGACGAGAGCTTCGGGGTCGTCACCATTTACGTGGAAAACAGGCGATAAGGTGATTTTAGCAATGTCGGTGCAATAGGTACTGGAACGTGCGTCGAGATAATCGGTTGTGAATCCGATTTGGTTATTGATTACCAAGTGTATTGTTCCTCCCGTTGAGTATCCTTTCAGATCCTGCATCTGCAATACTTCGTATACCACGCCCTGGCCTGCAACCGAGGCATCGCCATGAATCAGTATTGGCGCAATTTTGGTAGCATCTCCATGGTAAATTTCATCGATTTTTGCTCGTGTAATGCCCTCAACAACAGGATTTACAGCTTCCAGATGCGATGGGTTTGGAGATAAGGTGAATTTTATTTCTCTTCCGTTGGTTGATTTTCTGTTGACGGTGTAACCCAGATGATATTTTACATCGCCCAAAAGTGCTTCATCATCATATTCAACTCCCTCAAACTCAGAAAATATGGCCTGATAGGGTTTTCTCATGATGTTGGCCAACACGTTGAGCCGCCCGCGATGAGGCATGCCGATGACAAATTCCTTAATCCCCAAATCAGAACCCTTTTCCATAACGGCATCTAAAGCCGGAATCAGTGACTCGGCACCTTCCAGAGAAAACCGTTTTTGACCGGGGAATTTTTTTTGAAGAAATTTTTCAAAAAAAACTGCTCTCAATAATTTGGTGAGAATATATTTTTTCTCCTCCTGACTGTAGTTTGGGTGATTTCGTGTGGTTTCAAAACGGGTTTGTAACCAGTTAACAATTTCTAAATCACGGATAAAAAGGTATTCCACACCAATATTTTGGCAGTAGGTGTCATGCAAAAAGCCAACAATGTCGCGCAATTTTGCTTTGCCTATGCCAATTTTTTCACCGGCATAAAAATACTGATCCAAATTTTTAGCCGAAAGCCCATAGTTCTCAATGTCTAACGTAGGAAGGTAGGTTCTGCGTTTTCGAACCGGATTTGTGGAAGTAAACAGATGCCCTCTGCGGCGGTAATCATTGATCAGGTTAATGACCTTAAACTCATCTGAAGTGGCATGACTCTCAGGTAATAGGGGGTATTGCTTTTGAGCCAGGTCGAATCCTGCAAAAAAAGCCTGCCAACTGCTGTCGACTGACTTCGGGTCAGAAAGATATTGCTGATAAAGTGATTCGATAACGGCCGGATCGGGATGATTAACAAAGCTGTAGTTATCCATAGATTGCTGCTGAAGTTATTACGAACAAAGTTAACGAAAGGTTTTAATAAAACTAATTTAGATCGTTTATAAATAGTATTCCGGGGTAAAAAAAACCCCGACCGTTGGTTCAACTTGCAACGGTCGGGAGCATTTTGAAAGGATGTTTCTTATTCCGGGTGAATTGCTTCAACAGGACAAACATCAGCGCAAGCGCCACAATCTGTACATAGATCCGGGTCAATAACATAGATATCGCCTTCGGAGATAGCCTCTACAGGGCATTCATCGATACATGTGCCGCAAGCAGTACAATCATCATTAATTTTATAAGCCATAACGCTAATTGTTTTATTGAAAATAATTGCTGCAAATATAGATATATTGTTTTTAGAAAGAGGCGAAAAATTCCTCCTTTTTTTTGTAGTAGGTTTGAAAAATCCCTTGTAAAGGCTTTCTCGAAGTTTAAGCTAGGGGGATATTCTGTTATTTTTTTTTAGAATTGCTTTAATGATGGTTGATTGCGTTATACTTTGAGTTGGTAATCTGTCAGAAATAGTTTGTAATTTAGTCTCATTCTATTTTACTGGTCATATTCGATTTCTACAGTATTGATGATTTTTTAATTCATTGTAAATCAGTATTTAAACTTTTACTGCAATCGTTTACGACGAAGGGAGGCTTTTTAGGGCACAAAAAACCTAATCACATTGGTTTGCCTGAATAATATTAAGCTTAATTTTGTCGATGTTTTAAAAAAAAAATCAGATGACATCCAAAAAAGACAGAGTGGTTGAATTAAACAAAGCTGTAATCAGGTTTGCCGGAGATTCGGGCGATGGTATGCAGCTTACTGGAAACCTTTTTTCAGATTCGACAGCTTTTGCAGGAAATGATTTTGCTACTTTTCCTGACTATCCCTCAGAAATCAGAGCCCCACAAGGAACCGTTTCAGGCGTTTCGGGTTTTCAAATTCACTTTGGAAAAGTCGATATTCATACTTCCGGTGATTTGGCTGATGTGCTTATTGCCATGAATCCGGCTTCGTTAAAAGCCAACATGAACTGGATTACACGTGACGCCATTATTATCGTCGATAGCGATGCGTTCATCGATAAAAACTTCGATAAGGCCGGTTATAAATCCAATCCGCTTACCGATGGCACATTAACCGGACATGTGGTGGTTCAAGCTCCTATTGGCACCATGACCAAAGAAGCTGTTAAGTCGCTTAACCTGGACAACAAAACAGCGCAGAAATCAAAAAATATGTTTGCTCTGGGTATTGTTTATTACATGTTTAATCGTGATTATAAACAGACCTTTACTTTTTTTGAACAGAAATTCAAAGCTAATCCTTTGATTGTCGAGGCCAATAAGGCCGTGCTTACTGCCGGGTTTAATTATGGCGAAACCATTGAGGCTTTTGCCAACACCTATAAGATAGAGCCTGCCGCCTTGCAAAAGGGAACTTATCGCAATGTTACAGGTAATTTGGCTACAGCCTGGGGCTTGTTGGCAGCCGCCGAGCGCGCTAATCTTAAGCTGTTTTTGGGGTCATACCCCATCACCCCGGCCTCTGAGATTCTTCAGGAGCTAAGTAAACACAAAGAACTTTCGGCTATCGCTTTTCAGGCTGAGGACGAAATTGCCGGTATAGTATCTACTATAGGTGCCGCCTACGCAGGAAGCTTGCCCGTTACCTCAACCTCAGGCCCGGGTCTCTCGTTGAAAAGTGAAGCCATTGGCCTTGCCGTAATGACAGAATTGCCTATTGTAATAGTGGATGTGCAAAGGGGAGGCCCTTCCACAGGGTTGCCCACTAAGTCTGAACAATCAGACCTTTATCAGGCACTCTTTGGCCGAAACGGCGAAGCGCCCGTAATCGTGATGTCAGCACTTAGCCCCTCCGATTGTTTTTATGCTGCTTTTGAAGCTGCAAAACTAAGCCTTGAACATATGACTCCGGTTATCTTGCTCACCGATGGTTCTATCGCAAATGGTTCGGAAGTGTTTAAAATTCCGAAAATGGCTGATATGCCAAAGATTGTTCCTCCAATAGCTCCTGATAACGATCCGGATTATAAACCATTTAAGAGAAATCCTGAAACATTAAGCCGTAGTTGGGCGTTACCCGGTACTCCGGGATTGAGACACCGTGTTGGAGGTCTCGAAAAAGAAAATATCAGTGGCAATGTCTCCCACGATCCGAAAAATCACCAGATAATGTCCGAATTGCGACAAAAAAAAGTTGAGCTGGTAGCCAATTATATTCCTGAACAAGAGGTGTATGGCGATGACCATGCCGATGTGTTGATGGTTAGTTGGGGAGGTACTTATGGGGTTATGCTTACGGCAATAGAAGAATTGCGCGACGAAGGAAAATCAGTAAGTCTGGCTCATTTTAAATACATTATGCCACTACCCCGCAATACACGTGAATTGTTAGCTCGATACAAGAAAATTTTGGTTAGTGAAATTAATATGGGTCAGTTTGTTAACTATCTACGCATGAGCTTCCCCGAGTTTACTTATCATCAGTTTAATAAGATTCAGGGACTGCCTTTCATGGTTACCGAACTAAAAGAAAAAGTTAACGAACTTTTAAATGAATAAGAAGATGGAAAATACGATAGAGACAAAAAATCTGGTTCTTACAAAGGATGACTTTGAAAGCGATCAAATGGTGAAATGGTGTCCGGGTTGCGGCGACCATGCGATTTTGAAATCTG